>NZ_JBDPLX010000019.1:0-143743 GCF_039871815.1 Micromonospora sp. B9E7 | reverse complement strand
GGGTGGGGTGGGGTGGGGTGGGGTGGGGATCAGGGTGGCCAGGCGTTGGGGGGTGCGGCGGGCGGCGGCGCGCCGACCAGCTCGGCGAGCCGAGCCAACCGACGGCGGCCGGTGATCCGGTACGCCGGGCCGCCCTCACCCGGGCCGAGCAGTTTCCCCGACAGTCCCGCTGCGGCGAGCGCGACGCCGATCGGCTCCCAGCACTCCTGCTCGTCGACGCCCAGCCGCAACAGGAAGCCGTCGGGAGGCTCCGGCGTACCGGCGGCGGCCAGCCACAGCCGCAACCTCCGGCCGGTCAGGTGGAAGGTGGCCGGCGGGCGTTTCACCGAACCGTGCAGCCAGGCAACCGCGAGTGGCTTCAAGACCCTGGTGTACGACGTACGGACGGCGTGTCGCTCGCCCTCGGTCGGCTCCCAACTCGCCGCCAACCCCCGCGCCGCCAGCTCGGCGACCAGCACGTGCACCCGCCACGCGGCGTCCACCTGCACCGAGAGCCGGGCAGTGCCACCCATCCGGACCACCTCGCCCGGCCCGGCGAGCAACCCGGCCAGGTCGGCGACCGTCGGTTCGGCCGCCTCCGCGCCGAAGAAGACCAGTTGCCGACCCGCGTCGTCGCCCTGGGGAGGAGCGTTGCGGGGCGGGCCGCCGCGCCGTCGCGCGGGTGTGGGCGCGTCCGCCTCGGGCGCGGGAAACAGCGCCGGGGGCGACTGCGCCTTCCCGGTGTCACCGAACCCGCTCAGCGACACTCCGGCACCTCGTCGAAGGCTTGTTTCAACTCCTCGGAGTTGAGCTTGCTGGTGTCCAGCGCGCTGGCGTCGTACTCCTTGTTGAGGGTGTCCACCGCGGCCCGCACCCCGTCGTAGAAGACGGTCGGCTCGCCGGTGCCCAACCCGTCGATGGTGTCCCGGGCGCGGCCGTAGGCGTCCCGCATCTTCCCCAGTGAGCTGCGAAAACCGGCGGAGATGGCCTCGCCGTTGTCGGTCTCCGGTACGCCCGCCTGCTCCACCTTGCGGCGGGCGGTCTCGCTGGCCTTCTCCGCCCCACCGAAGAGCCGCACCAGGTTCTCCTTGGCCTGCGCCGGCGTGGTCTGCGCGGTCATCTGCTCGTCCGTGCTGCTGGTCAACTTGCTGATCTCGGAACGCCACGGGGTGAGCGCGCCGCAGACCGAGGCCGCCCAGGCCCGTGGGCTGGGCCCACCGCCGCAGCCGGCGAGTACGACGACGATCGTGGCCAGGACCACCGTGAACTTTCCGGCGGCAGACGCCCGGCACGTACGCATGCGTTGCAGCGTACGGCCTTCGGCGAGGTGTGGCACCGGGCCGGACGGCCGGGTCCCCGGTCGACGCGGTACGTCGACCGGGGACCCGGTGCCCGTTGACGGGTCAGGCGTTGACCGTCTCCGGACGGTGGTCGGTGCTGCCGGCGCCGGTGTTGCCGTCGGCGTCGGAGTCGGACATCGCGATGCCCTTGCGCTTGCTGAACACCACCGACGCCACGATGATCAGCGTCGCGACCAGGGCGATGCCGACCCGCAGGCCGACGTTGCGCTCGTCGCCGACGCTCCACGCCACCACGGCGGGTGCGATCAGCAGCGAGACCAGGTTCATCACCTTGATCAGCGGGTTGATCGCCGGACCGGCGGTGTCCTTGAACGGGTCGCCGACGGTGTCGCCGATGACCGTGGCGGCGTGCGCCTCGGAGCCCTTGCCGCCGTACGCGCCGTCCTCGACCAGCTTCTTGGCGTTGTCCCAGGCCCCACCGGAGTTGGACAGGAACACCGCCATCAGGGTGCCGGCACCGATCGCACCGGCCAGGTACGCGGCGAGCGCGCCCGGTCCGAGGCCGAAGCCGACCGCGATCGGCGCCAGGATGGCGAGCAGACCGGGGGTCATCAGCTCGCGCTGCGCGTCCCGGGTGCAGATGTCGACGACCTTGCCGTACTCCGGGCGCTGGGTGCGGTCCATGATGCCGGGCAGCTCACGGAACTGCCGGCGGACCTCCATCACCACGGCGCCGGCCGAGCGGGACACCGCGTTGATGGCCAGACCGGAGAAGAGGAAGACCACCGCCGCCCCGATGATCAGGCCGACCAGGTTGCGCGGGTTCGCCACGTTCAGCGAGTTGAGGATCTCGTTGCCGACGTCGTTCACGCCAGCCGTCGCGTACGCGCTGCTGAGCGTGTCGGTGTACGAGCCGAACAGCGCGGTCGCGGCGAGCACCGCCGTGGCGATCGCGATGCCCTTGGTGATCGCCTTGGTGGTGTTGCCCACCGCGTCCAGCTCGGTCAGCGTGCGAGCGCCGTGCTCGTCGATGTCGCCGGACATCTCGGCGATGCCCTGGGCGTTGTCGGAGATCGGCCCGAAGGTGTCCATCGCGACGATCACGCCGACCGTGGTGAGCAGGCCGGTGCCGGCCAGCGCCACCGCGAACAGCGACAGCGTGATGGAGCTGCCGCCGAGCAGGAACGCGCCGAAGACGCCGGCACCGATGAGCAGCGCCGAGTAGACCGCCGACTCCAGGCCGATGCTGATGCCGGCCAGGATGACGGTGGCGGCACCGGTCTGCGAGCTCTTGCCGATGTCCTGCACCGGACGCCTGTTGGTCTCGGTGAAGTAGCCGGTCAGCGCCTGGATCGCGGCGGCCAGCACGATGCCGATCACGACCGCGCCGATGGCCACCAGCCGTGGGTTGCCGGGCGCGTCGGTCAGGCCGCTGTCGAACTCGCCGAAGGTCGCCGGGAGGTACGCGTAGGCGGCGATCGCCACCAGCACCGCGGAGAGCACCGCGGAGAGGTAGAACGCCCGGTTGATGGCGGTCAGACCACTGCGGTCGGACGCGCGCAGCCGGGTGATGAAGACGCCGACGATCGCGATCAGCACGCCGATGGTGGAGATGATCAGCGGGAAGACCAGGCCCTCCTCGCCGAACGCGGCTCGGCCGAGGATCAGCGCGGCGACCAGCGTCACCGCGTACGACTCGAACAGGTCGGCGGCCATGCCGGCGCAGTCACCGACGTTGTCGCCGACGTTGTCGGCGATGGTGGCGGCGTTGCGCGGGTCGTCCTCCGGGATGCCCTGCTCGACCTTGCCGACCAGGTCGGCGCCGACGTCGGCGGCCTTGGTGAAGATGCCGCCGCCGACCCGCATGAACATCGCGAGCAGCGCGGCGCCGAAGCCGAAGCCCTCCAGCACGGTCGGCGCGTCACCCCGGTAGACGAGGACGACGAGCGCGGCGCCGAAGAGGCCGAGGCCGACGGTGAGGAAGCCGACGACACCGCCGGTCCGGAACGCGATCTTCATGGCGGCCTCGCGGCCACCTTCGCGCTCCCTCGCGGCGGCGGCCACCCGCAGGTTGGCGCGGGTGGCCAACCACATGCCGGCACCACCGATGAACGCGCTGAACAGCGCGCCCACCACGAAGAACGCCGAGCGGCCGATCTTCACCGCCAGCTCGCTGCCGTCGGTGTCGTGCACCGGCAGCAGGAAGAGCAGCACCACTGCGACGACCACGAAGATCGCCAGAGTACGGAACTGGCGGAGCAGGTAGGCCGAGGCGCCCTCCTGGACCGCCCCCGAGATCTCCTGCATGGTGGCGGTGCCCTTGCCGGCAGCCAACACCGTCCTGGTGAGGGCGGCCGCGAAGGCGAGCGCCACCAGGGCGATTGCCGCGGCGATGACGACGTAGGTGACATTGCTTCCGGTAAGGGAAAGCCCGCCGCCGTCGGCGGCCAAGGTCTCGGACATCTGTGTCCTCCTGTTACCGAACACTCGCGCCGGTGAGTGGAGACGCACTGACCGACGCCTGGATGCGGACTCGCAAGCGCGCGCCAACCCACCCCAGCGGACCAGCGATGAACACCCATACCCGCTGGCTGCGGGATGGATCACTTGCTGACAACCCGGGTACTGTAGCCCTCCGCAGTGTCGGAGGTCACACGCAGGTCCCACCGTGTCGCGATGATCTTCGTCGCTGTGTTATGAAACGAAATCTGATATAGGGCCCGATCCATGCAAGAAGGCCGCACCCCTGGCAGGGGATGCGGCCTGGAAACCGGAACGGGTCAGCGGCCGACCGGCCACACCATCCGAACCTCGGTGCCGATGCCGTCGTCGACCGGGCGCACCTGCAGGTCCTCGACGAACCCGGCGAGCAGCGCGAAGCCGACGCCGGTGGTCAGCGCCTCGTCGGTGAGCGACTCGTTGGCCAACTCGTCCGGCGGCAACGCGGTCAGACCGATGCCAGCCTCGATCGGCGCCCGGTCCACCACCCGCACCGAGTACGAGCCACCGTCGGACATCTCCACCAGCACCGGGTCGGCGAGGCCGTACTGCCGGTGCAGGGCCACCGCCCGGGTACACGCCTCGCCGATGGCCAGGCGCACCTCGTCCAGCAGGTCCTCCCGGACCCCGGCACGCCGGGCGACGGCGACGCCGACCAGGCGAGCGGTGCGCACGTGCACCGGGGCGGGCGAGAACGAGAGCTTGACTGTCGCCATCACGCGCCGGCGCCCGCCGGATCGGCGCTGACCGCCGCGTCGACCGTCGGGTGCAGCGGGAACACCTGATCCAGTGCGGTGATCCGGAAGATCTTGAGCAACGGCTCCTTGTCGCAGACCAGGGCGAACGAACCGCCGGCGGAGCGGAGCCGCTTGAGCGCGCCGACCAGCACGCCCAAGCCGGTGGAGTCGAGGAAGTCCACCCGGCCGAGGTCGACCACCACGTGCCGGGCACCACCGTCGATCAACTCGAGGAGTCGTTCGCGGAGTCGGGGCGCGGTGTAGACGTCCACCTCACCACCGACCTCGAGCACCGTGTGCTCACCCACGGTGCGCGTCGCCAGCGACAGCTCCATCGGTCCTCCTCGCCAGAGCCGTAAACTCTCGTGGGCATCTAACCACTACCGCCGGTACGGCCTGCGGACGCCAGTGGAGGCTTCCCCTTACCCCGGTGTCCGACTTTTCATCTCCGAACACCAGTGCGAGAGTGCAGGGCGTGACCACCAACGACTTCAGCACGGCGCGTCCCACGCCGCGCCACGACCTGGAGTCGTCGTCGGCGGCCACCGTATCCGCTGGTCCCGGCCCTGGGCCAGCGCCGGCCGATCTGCTGCGCCGGCTCCGCGCCCGGGGCGCTGGCGACCCGGTCACCCACGTGGAACGGGTACCCGCCCGTGCCGGGGTGCCCGCTCCGTGGCCGTCCTGGGCGCCGGCAGAGCTGCGCGCCGCGTTCGCCCGGCGTGGCGTGGTCGCGCCGTGGCAGCACCAGGCCCGGGCGGCCACCCTGGCGTACGAGGGCGAACATGTGGTGGTCGCCACCGGCACCGCGTCCGGCAAGTCGCTGGCGTACCAACTCCCGGCCCTGGCGACCCTGCTCGCCGACCCCCGGGCCACAGTGCTCTACCTGGCACCGACCAAGGCCCTCGCCGCCGACCAGTTGCGGGCCGTCTCCGCGCTGGAACTGGAGGGGGTACGCCCCGCCTGCTACGACGGGGACACTCCGCGCGCCGAGCGGGAGTGGATCCGCCGACACTCCCGGTTCGTACTGACCAATCCGGACATGCTGCACCACGGCATCCTGCCCGGGCATGCCCAGTGGTCCGGGTTCCTGCGGCGACTCGCGTACGTGGTGATCGACGAGTGCCACACCTACCGCGGGGTGTTCGGCTCGCACGTGGCGCACGTGCTGCGTCGGCTCCGGCGGCAGTGCGCCCGGTTCGGGGCGACCCCGGTCTTCGTCCTCGCCTCGGCGACCTCCGGTGACCCGGCCACCGCAGCCGGACGGCTGACCGGCCTGCCGGTGACGGCGGTCACCGAGGACGCGTCGCCGCGCGGCGGGGTGACCTTCGCGCTCTGGGAGCCGCCACTGCTGCCACCCGACTCAGGCGGCGCTCCCCCGCAGGCGAGCGGCGACGGCTCCTCTCCCGCTGCGCCCCCGCAGGCAAGCGGCGAGCACGACGACCTTCGGCAGGTCCGCCGGTCGGCGCTACGCGAGACCGCGGACCTGCTCGCCGACACGGTCGCCGAGGGGGTACGCACACTCGCGTTCGTCCGCTCCCGCAAGGGTGCCGAGGTCGTGGCGGCCAACGCGCGTCGGTCGCTGGACGACGCGGTCCCGGGGCTCGGCGGCCGGGTGGCCGCCTACCGGGGCGGCTACCTGCGCGAGGAGCGGCGCGAGCTGGAACGGGCGCTGCTGCACGGCGACCTGCTCGGCCTGGCGTCCACCAACGCGCTGGAGCTGGGCGTGGACCTGGTCGGGCTGGACGCGGTGCTGATCTGCGGCTACCCGGGCACCCGGGCGTCGCTGTGGCAGCAGGCGGGCCGCGCCGGGCGTTCCGGGCAGGAGGCTCTCGCGGTGCTGGTGGCCCGGGACGACCCACTGGACACCTATCTGGTGCACCACCCGGAGGCGATCTTCGGCGCACCGGTGGAGGCGACGGTGCTCGACCCGGCCAACCGGTACGTGCTGGCACCGCAGCTCGCCTGCGCCGCGTTCGAGGCACCGCTCACCCCGGCCGACCTGGCGCTCTTCGGTGACGGGGCGAAGGAGGCGGTCGACGAGCTGGTGACGGCCGGCGCGCTACGGCAGCGGCCCACCGGCTGGTACTGGCGGCACCGGGAACGCCCCGAGGTGGACCTGCGCGGCGAGGGCGGCGCACCGGTCTGCGTTGTCGAGTCGGCCACCGGCCGGTTGCTGGGCACCGTCGACGGCAGTTCCTCGCACTTCCTGCTCCACCCCGGAGCGGTCTACCTGCACCAGGGCGTCTCGTACGTGGTGGACGACCTCGACCTGGCCGACGGCTGCGCGCTGGTGCACGTCGAGGAACCGGACTGGTCCACCCACGCGCGGGACGTCACCGACCTGTCCGTGGTGTCGGTGCGCTCCTACGTGGACGCCGGGCCGGTCGGCATGTTCCTCGGTGAGGTGGACGTGACCAGTCAGGTCGTGTCGTACCAGCGGCGGCGGATAGCCACCGGCGAGGTGATCGACACCCGACCGCTCGACCTGCCGACCCGGGAACTGCGCACGGTGGCGGTCTGGTTCACCCTGTCACCGCAGTCGTTGGCTCTCGCCGGAGTCCAGCCGGCCGACGTGCCGGGTGCGCTGCACGCCGCCGAACACGCCGCGATCGGCCTGCTGCCGCTGATGGCCACCTGCGACAGGTGGGACATCGGCGGGCTCTCCACCGCCGTGCACCCGGACACCGAGGCACCGACCGTCTTCGTCTACGACGGGCACCCGGGTGGTGCCGGGTTCGCCGAGCGGGCGTACGGGACGGCGTCGGCGTGGCTGCGGGCCACCCGGGACGCGATCGCGGAGTGCGGCTGCGAGACCGGCTGCCCCTCCTGCGTACAGTCGCCGAAGTGCGGAAATGGTAACAATCCGCTCTCCAAGCCGGACGCGATCCAGGTGCTCGACGTGGTGTTGGCGAACCTGCCCGATTGAGCGGGTTGCATGAATCGGCCCGGCACTGGGCACAATGGCATGGGAGCGCTTCCATCGATGTCCATGCTGTTGATTTCCCTGTGCCCGAGGAGAAGCCGTGGCCGACACGATCGCCGAGACCGTCGACCTGCTCTACACCATCGACCAGGACCACCTCACCCTCGACCAGCAGATCGCGCTCGGGTCGGCGATGGCCGCCCTGGCTCAGGCGGAACGGTTGGAGCAGATCAACGAGCGGTTGCGCGTCATCCACCAGGTCCTCAACACCTGGGCGGTGCGCGCCGCGACCACGCCTGACGGCCGCTGATCCTCCCTTCCTTGTCGGCACGGGCACCGGGAAGCTGGGCGGTCGACGGACCGCCCCGCATCCTGTGATCGTCGATGGCGGGGAGCGCGACGACTGTCGAGCTGTGCGAGACTCCGGCGCACAATCCCCCTGAGGAGATCAGATGCAGCTCGACAACTTGCAGAGTCAGCACCAGTTCCACGTCCGCCAGCGACTGCGCATGATGGTCAACCAGTACGAGGTCCGGGCCGTCGCCCCGGACGGCACCGAGGGTGAGCTGCTGGCGTTCGCGCAGCAGAAGCGCCTCGCCTTCAAGGAGCAGGTGACGATCTACACGGACGACTCCAAGCAGCAGCCCCTGCTCGGCTTCAAGGCCCGCCAGCGCCTCGACCTCGGTGCCACGTACGACGTCACCGACGCGGCCGGTAACCCGATCGGGCTGTTCCGTAAGGACTTCGCCCAGTCGCTGCTCCGTTCCACCTGGCACGTCGAGCAGAACGGCCTCCCGCAGGTGACCGGCCAGGAGCGCAGCATGCCGGTGGCGCTGTTGCGCCGGTTCGTCGACTCGCTGTCCTGGCTGCCGTACCACTTCGACTTCACCGCCGGCGGCCAGCCGGTCTTCACCGTGGTCAAGAAGTGGGGTCTGCGCGACAAGTACGTCGTCGAGGTGCAGAACCCGCAGATCGACCGCCGCCTGGTCATCGCGATGGCCGTCGCCCTCGACGCGCTCCAGGCCCGCTGACCGACCCGGCCATGCACTTCTCGGGCTGCTGGCCGGGACACGGCCCTCGGCCCTGATCCCGGCCAGCGGGCCGTGCGGCGGCGCACCTACCTGCCCAACGTCCGTCACTGGCATTCCCTCAGCGAGCGGCGGCTTTCGTTGTGTGCCCTCAGCCGACGGCCGCCACTAGCATTCCCTCGGCCGACGGCCGTCACGGTGCCCTCCCCCAGCCGTGGCCCGGCACGGTCCCGATCACCGGTTGGGCCGGGCGGGGGTGGGCCCTGTCTCCCCCTTTGGAGCTGATGTCGTAAACGCATCGCGCCTGATGTCCTATGCGGTTCAGCTCCGAAGCGGCGTGCGAGCTGATCGGGTCCGAGTTCGGGCCGAGCTGATCGGGCCCGAGTTCGGGCGAAGCTGCCCCAGCGGCCCACTCAGCGGCGCGGCCTGCTCGTTCAGCCGCGTACCGGGCCGGCGCGGGCCGTCGACGTGGCGACCCGGGTCAGTCCGGGAAGTGGAGTGAAGGCCACCTCGACGGTCACCAGCACGTCCAGCCCGTCGAGGTGACAGCCAACCATCCGACCAGCATTGCGGCTAACGATGTCGGCGGCGGACGCGCAGACCGCCGCGTCGCCGTCGAGCACCTGGGCGGCTCCGGCCAGCGCGCCGAGGTCGGCTGCCACCATCGCCCGCTGACCGGCCATCCCGGCGACGGCGATGGCAGCGCCGAACGTCCCGAACAGCACGAGGACCAACCCCATCGCCAACAGCAGGACAGTCGCACCACCGCGCTGACCGTCCGGTCCGCCCAGGCCGACCCGCTCGACGTCGGGCCCGCCCAGGCCGACCCGCTCGACGTCGGGCCCGCCCAGGCCGACCCGCTCGACGTCGGGTCCGCGCCCGAGGCGGAGTGAGCCGCGCATTACGAATTCCCCTCGGCGACGCCTGGTTCTACGGCGGCGACGGCGGTCGCGACGACTGTGATCCGTGGTAGCCGACCGCCCAGCGTGCGGACGGGCGCACGTACCGTCGTCCGCACCCGGCCGCCGTCGACGGACACCGAGACCTCCGCCCCCGGCGGTGCCGCGCGCCCCGCCGCCGCGCTGCCGTCCTCGCCACGGGCTGCGGCCAGCGCCGCCTCCCGGGCCGCGTGTAGGCAGCTCGCCTGTGTGCTGACGGCGTTGACCGAGGTCAGGCCAGCCAGCAGGAGCAGGAGCAGCGCCGGCAGGCCGGCCGCCAGTTCGGCGGTGAACGACCCTCGGTCCCCGCCAACGGCCGGTTCGACGGCTTTCCACCCGCCGCCACCAGCCCGCCGCGAGATGCCAGACCGTGGACGGCGACGAGCCCGTCCCGAGGTGCCAGACCGTGGACCGCGGCCGGCCTGCCGGCGCCCGATCACTTCAACGCCCGGTCGATGACGGCGGTCAACGCCGACTGGACGTTGCCGGAGGTCAGCACCTTCAACAGGATGCCGGCGAAGGCGACCGCCGCGAGCGTGCCGACCGCGTACTCGGCCGTGTTCATGCCGGCGTCCCCACGCAGGCGAGCGATGAGTTTGCGCATGACTGTTTCCCTTCTCGATGGGTCAGAGCACGTCGCCGAGAACAGCGACGATCACCGGCACCAGGCCGGCGAGAATGAACGCCGGCAGGAAGCAGAGCCCCAGCGGCAGGACGATGAGGACCCCCGCCCGGCGTGCCGACGCCTCGGCGGCGGTGGCCCGGTCGGCGCGCAGGTCGTCGGCGAGCCGGGTCAACGCGCCGGCCAGGGCAGCACCACTGTTGGCCGAGCGCAACGCCGCTGCCGTCAAGCGCTCCGCGCCGGGTATCCCGTCCAACGCGGACCACGCCTCCACCGGGCCACCGCCGAGCAGAAGCGTGCGGCCGACCTGGGCCAGGCGACCGGCGAGGGGTCCGTCCAGCGCCTCGGCGACGGCCAGAATCGAGCGGTCCACCGGGGCGCCCGCCCGCATCGCCGCAGCGAGCAGATCAGCGGCGAGCGGCAGGTCGGCGGCCTCCTGGAGCCGCCGCCTGCGCACACTCGGCGGTTCGATTCGCCGCAGGAGACGATCCAGCAGGAATGCGGTCGGGACCGCACCGAGCAGACCGAGCCAGCCCTCGACGACGACGGCCACGGCAAGCCCACCCAGCGCTGCCGCGAGCCGGATCGCGTCCGGCCGCCACATCGAGAATGAGCTGCGCTGGCTGTCTGCGCTGCGTTGACTCGCGGCGCCGCCCCTGCTCATTGAGCTGCGTTCACTCACAGCGCCGCGTTTGCTCACAGCGCCGCGTTTGCGCACTGAGCTGCGTTGGTTCGCTGCGCCGCCCTGGCTCTTCGGCCCCCGGGACGTCATCCGGCGCGCCCCGGTGTCGCGCCCAGTCGTTCCGCCCAGAGGAGGCCCACGACCTGCAGGGCGACGGCGAGAATCGCACAAGCCCCACCGACCCTGCTGTGCAGGAGAACTGCCACCGGGTCGACGCCTATCCCGTACCCGAGCCCGATCCCACCGACCGGCAGCGCCGCCAGCAACCAGGCCGTGGCTCGGGCTCCGGCCGCCTGTGCCGCTGCGGCCGCGAGCCCTCGGTCAGTGGCCCGGGCGTCCGCCTCGATCCGTTCGACGAGTTCCGCGAGCGGCGCACCGGTCCGGTCCGCCAGTCGTACCGCTGCTGACGTCAGCTGACGCAGCCGGTCCGGCGCATCGGCGGCGACATCGAGCGCGTGCGGGACGGGCAGGCCGGCCCGGAGGTCCGCCGCGAGGCCACAGAGTTGGTCCAGCCCGCGACGTCGGGCCTGCTCGGAACTTCGGTTCACTCGCCAACGCAGCGCCGCCCGCACGGCCAACGTGCCGTAGCTGGCCAGCGCGACCGCGGCCACCGGACCACCGATCACGGCACCGACGCCACCGCCCAGAAGGCCGGCCAGCGGCAACACGCGTGCCGTCGGCCGCATGGCAGGCGCCCTCGCGACGATGCTCGGCCCGCTGGCTGTCGTGCCGGCGAGATCGGCGGGCCGATGGTCAGGGTGGTCGACGTCGTCGCTCCGCTCGGCCCGAGCCGAGCCGAACAGGCCCGCGGCCACGTCTTGGCGCCCAACAGTCGGCGCTGGGCCTTGAGCGTCGACGCGGCGGTTCGCTTCCACGTCTGCGGCGTCGATCGCGATCGCGGCCACCGTCGTGCCGCCCCCACGTCCTGCGTCCGGGGTTGTGCCCTCCGGTCGGGCGGTGCCGGCTGGACGCCGAGGGTCGCGGCGGGTCGGCGGACGTGTCGGGCCCGCCGGACCCGTCGACCCCACGGACCCGCCCGGCACGCCGGGCCAGCTCGGCCTCCCGGGGGCGTCCCGGGCCGGCCAGCTGAGTGCGGTCTGTGTCCCGCTGGCACCTGCGGCGGTCGGCGGCTGGTACGCGATACCGACCGACCGATCCACGGTTGGCGAGTCCCCGGCCCCGTCGACCGGCCGGTCCGGCGTACGACCGAGTTCCCGGATCCACTCCACCAGGGCGTCATCCGGATCGGCACCGGACCTCCCGTGTCCCGCCGTCAACACGCGACGTCGCCGGGCCCGGATGCTCCGCACAGGCCACGCCACCAGGGCGGCGGCGACCAGGAGCAGCGCTGCCACCACCAGCGCCCCGCCGGTCATGCCGGGCCTGCCGATCCGGGCCACGGCTCGCTGAGGAGCGGCGGCACCGCCACCCCACGCTCGCGCAGCAGCGCCCCGAGCGCGCGGGCGGCCAACCCGAGGCCGCTGCCGCGTACCCAGGCGGGCACCACGGTCACCAACCGCTCGGGCCCCTCCGGAAGCAGGAGACAGACCGATTCCAGGACGCGGCCCCGGTCGCCTCGTCGGACCTGGAACAGCACCTGCAACGCGGCCGCGACCTGGGCGTGCAGCGCGGCGCGGGGCAGACCGCCCAGCATGCCCAGGGCCTCCAGCCGGGCCGGCACGTCGGACGGGGTGTTGGCGTGCAAGGTGCCGGCGCCCCCGTCGTGGCCGGTGTTGAGGGCGCCCAGCAGGTCGACCACCTCACCGCCCCGGCACTCCCCGACCACCAGGCGATCCGGCCGCATCCGCAACGCCTGTCGAACCAGGTCACCGAGGCCGACGACGCCCGATCCCTCCACATTGGCGGTACGCGCCTGGAGCCCCACCACGTGCGGATGCCCCGGACGCAGCTCGGCGGCGTCCTCCACCAGCACGATCCGCTCGGTGGCCGGCACCATCCCCAGCAGCGTGTTGAGCAGGGTCGTCTTGCCTGACCCCGTTCCGCCGGTCACCAGGTACGCCAGCCGGGCCGCGACGACGGCGGCGAGCAGTGGTGCCACGGGTCGCGGCACAGTCCCCTGACGCACCAACTCGTCGAGGGTGAACGGCCGGTGCCGGAAGGTTCGCAGGGACAGGTACGGACCCTCGGTCGCCACCGGCGGCAGCACGGCGTGCATCCGAGTGCCGTCGGGGAGCCGGGCATCCGCGTACGGAGACCCGTCGTCGAGCCGCCGGCCGGCGCTGGCGATCAGCCGCTGCGCCAACCGGCGTACGTCCTCCACCGAACCCACCGGCACCGCGACCTGTTGCAGCCCCGAACCACGGTCGACCCATACCCGGGTGCCGTTGACCAGGACGTCGGTCACCTCCGGGTCGGCGAGCAGCGGGGCCAGCGGCCCGGCCCCGACGAGATCGTCGTGCACCCGGTCGGCGATGCGCAGCACGGCGGTGTCTCCGAGCACCGCCGCGTTGGGCTCGGCGCGTACCGCGGACACGATCGCCGCCGGTGTCACGGGAGTGGTGGCGGCGGCGATGCGCTGCCGTACGCGGGCGGCGAGGGTGCCGTCCTCCGGCCGGCCGGTCATGCCGCACCCGCCGCGGGCACACCGGTGAGGTCGGTGACGATCCGTCGGCAGAGTGCGGCCAGAGGTCCTTTGCCTGCGGCGGCCGGCGCCTCACCTCGTTCCAGCCCACGGCAGAGCCCCGGCTCGGGACGCAGCGTGCCCGCCAGTGGGAGGCCAAGGGCCCGTGCGACCTCAGCGGCGCGCAGCCGACCGGGAGCTGGCCCGCGCACCACCACCGACAGCGCCGCGCAGTGCGGGGCGGCTGCGGCCACGACCCGCGCCGCCGCGGCGGTGGCGCGTAGCTCGGCCGGTACGACGACGAACGCCTGGTCGGTCGACTGCAACGCCACCACGGCCGCGTCGTCCAACTGTCGGGGCAGGTCGACCACCACGAAGTCCCGCCCGCGCCGGGCGGCGTCCACCGTCGCCGCCATCGCCGCCGCCGGCAGCGCCAGCATCTCGCCGCGATCCCAGGAGAGCACCACCAGGTCACCCCGGCTGGGCAGGGCCTGCACCAGCGCCGGGGCGTCCACCCGCCCGTCCGCGCCGGTCAGTGACGGCCACCGCAGCCCCTCCAACTGCTCCCAGCCCAGCACGAGGTCGAGGCCTCCACCGAGTGGATCGGCGTCGACCAGCAGGGTGCGCAACCGGGCCCGCGCGGCGGTCACGGCCAAGCCACCGGCCAGGACACTCGCCCCGGCACCGCCCCGACCGCCGAAGACCGCGACGACCCGGGCGTCGACGCCGTCCGGACTGTCCGGGCCCTGCTCGGCGAACCGGTCCACCAGCCATGACTCCGCGGCGGGCAGCATGGCGACGTACTCGGCACCGACCAGCTCGGCGATCTGCCAGCCGGGGTCGAGCTGACCGGCCCGGCCGACCAGCACCAGCCGGGGGCGCTGCGGCAACCGGGCACGCAGACATGCCTGTGCCTGATCGACGCCGAGCAACACCAGCGGCGCGGGAAGCCATCGGGTACGCGCCGCTGCCGGGTCGCGGGCGAGCTCCACCTCGGTCCCGCCTGCGGCGGCGAGCCGGAGCACGTCATCGAGCAGATCGTCGTCGCCGGTGACGACCAGCGGGAGCCGGCGGATCGGCGGGACGGAGGTACGGGATGGCATCGCGGCCTCCAGCGGTCGGGCTCTGGTATGCCGCCGACCCTGCTCGGAATCCGCCCCGCAGGCCGCCCCAATGTGATCGCCTGTGGACAACGTGGTGGGCTGTGGAAAACGCCCGCTAGGACAGTTGATCTGCTACGGGTGCGGGCAACTCCGCAGCTACTGCTGCTGCGGGATAGACAGCGGGGCCGCTCCAGAAAGGAGCGGCCCCGCACGTCGGAGTTCAGCCGAGCCGGTCGGTCCAGGCGACATCGAGGATCACCTGGTACGAGCTGATCCGCACGGGCGACAGCGTCAACAGCTCATGGGCGAGCAATTCGCCCGTCTTCGGATCGAAGACCAGAAGAGATTGCTGGTCGTGTTCGCGGTCGTCGAAGGTGACGGCGACTCCATTGCGGCCGGCACGGTCCGTGACCTGCCCCCGCCAGCGGAAGCCGGGCACGTCGGCGAGGACCCGCAGGACCGCCGCTCGGGTCGCACGCGGTACGACGTACTGCCCGTAGAGCGTGCTGACCCACTTGCTCGCCGCCCCCGCGCCGTACTCGACCTTCAGCCGCTCCCGGAGTTCGGACGGGTCGGACGACAGTGGCCTGAGCTCCTCGGGCGACAGCGGAATGACGTCCGGTGCGGGGGTGCCGGTGGCTGCTGGCCGCGCAGCGCTCTCGCGCTGCCAGTAGTCCCGAGACTCCTCGTCGGGGTACTGCGGCTCCAGTTGGGTGCTGGCCTGGTTACCGGTCCCGTCGGCGGCCTGCCAGAGCTTCGTCTCGCTGGCGAAGGCCACGTGGTGGCGGCCGTCGGCAGACGTCATCACCGGATCGCCCCACAGCTTCGTGTGGTGATACATGTAGCGGCCGCTCTGGTGGTCGTACGCCGCGTCTTTGATCTTGTCGGCCAGCATGCGCAGCTGCGGGCCGGCGGCCGGCGGATCCGCGTCGAACTGGTACGCGACCGGCACGAGCACCAGCCCCGCTGCCGCCGGCGGCTCTCCCGGAGTGTCCGGTGTGCCCTCGCCAATCGGTTGGAGCACCGCCACGGCGCCGACCGCGACCGCCAGCGTGCCGGCCGCCAGGACCAGCCGGCGGGTCGGGCGTACGCGACGACGCCCGGCCACCGTTTCGACAGCGTCGGCGCGGTCGATCAGCTCGCGCGCCGAGACCAGCGGTGGCCCGACGGCGGCGTTCCGGGCCGGGTCGGCCGGGCCGAGAAGAGTACGGGTTCGCTCTGCTCCGAACATCACAGATCCTCTCGAATGGTCACCAACACCGGGCTACGCCGGGTCTGCGCGGGCTGGTCCGACATCGCTTCGGCGAGACGGCGGCGGGCGCGATGCAGGCGCACTGCGGCAGTCGCCCCGGTGCAACCGAGAACCTTGGCCGCCTCGGACACCGTCAACTCCTCCCAGCCGACCAGCCGGAGGATCTCCTGGTCGGGGTCGTTGAGAGTGGCCAGAGCGGCCCAGATGTGGGCGACCCCGACGCTCGTGTCGGCACCCAACGATCCGGCCAGCCGGTCAAGGTCGACATCGGTGATCGAGAGGAGGTCCGGGGCGCTGCGCCGTGACCGCCACTGGTTCGCCAGAAGGCGCCGGGCCACCCCGTACAGCCAGGGCAGGCTGCGGTCGGGCACCTCGGCGCGACGACGCCAGGCGACGACGAACACTTCCTGGGCAAGCTCCGCCGAGGCATCCCGGTCAGCGAGCCGGCGCAAGCCGTATCGGACTATGTGCGCGTACTCGGCGGCGTAGAGACTGGTGAACCAGCCCTCGTCGCGTTCTGTTGGTGGACCCACCCGAACCCCCACTGCCTCGGCGTCTCTCACCCTGGCTTGTGTCGCTGAGGGTCCGAGGATTACCGCGCTGACGACGTACGGCCTGTCGCCGGTTACAGGTTTCGGCGCATGCAGACGCGGGGCCAGCGATCCAACCCGTGCGCGGCCTCGCGTTGGCGAATAGCCCGTAGACCCGGTGTGAGGTCGCCGTCATTTAGGGTCAGAAATCCGCAGCGAATGTAGTAGGAAGCGTTCCACGGCACGTCAGCGAAGGTCGTGAGGGTCAGGGCCGGTACGCCGGTGGTCGAGGCGTGGGTCGCGAGGTGATCGAGCAGTCGCCGTCCCACCCCGCGTCGCGCCGAGCGAGGATGCACCGAGACCTGCTCGATGTGAAAGTTGCCGTCAACGATGTCGGCGATGAGGTAGCCGATCAGCGTGTCGGTGGCGTCGACCGCGACCCACGCACGGCCAACCTGGCGATAGCGGGCGAGAACATCCAGCGGCAGCGGTTCATCCTCGGCTATCTCAGGCATGCCGACATCGCGGAAGCATTCCCCAGCCGCACGCTCGATGTCCTGCAGGACGGGTAGCTCGGCCTGATGAACCGCCCGGATCTGCACCGAGTCATCGTGCCCCGTGCTGTTTTCGGCAGCCACCCCATTTCCGTTCCCGCGCAGCTTCCACAGGATCCCAGCCGGGTACTGCTAGTCCTGCCCGCGCCAGGTGCCGAGCAGGCGCAGACCCACCTCAGTCCACCCCGTCGATCATGGAGTTGCGGTGGGTGACAAAGAGCTCGCAAGTCACCAAACCTGGCACCACAACTCCATGATCGACGAGACCGGACCGCCCTCCTCCGCGATCTTGCACTTGCTGTCGACATACGCCGGCATCCCGCGCTTATCGGCAACCGAAACTGCAAGATCGGCGCGGGCGGGGCGTTTGGGAGTGACGAACCCGAGGGGCGGGAGTGCAGCATGGCCCTTGGCCTAGCAACCGATCGATCATGCAACGGTATTGGGCATGGTGTTCTCCGACGACCAAGAACTGGGCACGGCGATCAGGAATGCCGACTCGCCCACCTGGTCGGTTCGCGCCGCAGCCGGGCAGCATCTTGCGAAATCTCGCGGAATCGACGTGGTAGCGGACATCATTCATCGCCTTCTCCTAGATCCCCAAGACACTGCGGTGACCTGGAAAACGGCCGAGGCGCTGCTCGAACGCAAAGACACCGTAGGTCTACGCCTTGTGCTGTTAGCCCGTAGCCATGCAGCCGACGAAGCCACCGCCGACGAGATTCAGGCTGCTCTGGACTGCGACCCTGACTGGATGACGACCGGGGGGCCAGACCGCCTGGTCAAGCACCTTCGGGACCTAGCGATGGATGAAGACGCCGGGGTACGCGACGAGGCTCGAAGAATTCTCGGGCGCCTGCGACCTGAATAGACGGGCTACGGCGTAATCGGCCAGGCACTCAGACCCAACCCCTGCTGGCATCCCATCCCGTCGCTGCGAGTGCGACCACCGCGGACGGCGAGGTCCGCGCAGGGCAGCCCGCGAGCGCGGGACGGTTCCGTCCGTCACCTGGTCGGGCGCGCTCCCACGGAAAGGGACGACCCCCGTCGGGGGGAGACGGGGGTCGTCGAAGGTTCGGCTCCGGGGGGGTCGAGCCGAACCACTCAGCGGTTACGGGGGGTGCAACCGCCGAGCGTCTGCCTGTTTTCGGGTATGTGAAAGCTCGTCGTACGGACAAGTTTGCCTGAGCGCGCCCGTCACGTCGAGTGGTGCTTGCTCCACTCACCGCGAAAATCTCCTCGCAGAGTGTGAGCGCGATCACGCGGAGCGGAGATGGTGGTGCTTGCCCGCAGGTGTGAGGGGTGGCCTGACCCCGGGCACCCGCCGACGATAGACCATCCGGCTAGACTTTCGCGCCGTGGGCCGAAGTGCCGCTTTCTTCGATCTGGACAAGACCGTCATCGCCAAGTCGAGCGCCTTGGCGTTTGGTCGGCCGTTCTACCGGGACGGCCTGATCACCCGGCGTGACGTGGTCAAGTCGGCGTACGCGCAGCTGATGTTCCGGCTGGGCGGCACCGACGAGCAGACCATGGCCCGAACACGGGACTACCTGGCTGCGCTCTGCAAGGGCTGGCAGGTGGAGCAGGTCCGCCAGATCGTCGCGGAGACACTGCACGAGCTGATCAACCCTTACGTGTACGCCGAGGCCGCCGTCCTGATCGCGGAGCACCAGGCGGCGGGGCGGGACGTGGTGCTGGTGTCGGCGTCGGGCGAGGAGATGGTCCGGCCGATCGGCGAGTTGCTCGGGGTCACCGACGTGATCGCCACCCGGATGACGGTTCGCGATGGCCGGTACAGCGGTGAGGTCGAGTTCTACGCGGCCGGCCCGAGCAAGGTCGAGGCGGTCAGCGAGCTGGCGGCGGCCCGGGACTACGACCTGGCCGACTCGTACGCCTACTCCGACTCGTACAGCGATCGTCCGCTGCTGGAGTGTGTCGGCCACCCGAGCGTGGTCAACCCGGATCGGCAGCTGCGCAAGCTGGCTTCGGAGAACGCGTGGCCGGTGCTGGAGTTCCGGCACCCGATCCCGCTGGGTCGCCGCCTGCGGGAGCGGCCCGCGGTGCCGGTGGCCGCGGCGGCGCTCGGCGTCGGCGTCGGTGTGGCGATCGGCATCGCCTGGTACGGCCGGCACCGTCGGACCCGCGCGGCCACCACCGCCTGACCAGGCCCGTCCGGCTACCACCACCGTCTGATCCTGCCCTTTCGACTCCGCTCCGCGCGGCGTCGACTGTCGTCTATCCGATTCAGCGTGCCACCCCTGCCTGCCCACGGGATTGAGCAGTCGCTCAAATAGCCGTATGCTCCGTTTGAGCGACCGCTCAAGACGGGGGGATTCGCATGGTGGACGACGACGAAGCGACACCGCGCCGAACGAGTGCGCACTGGACCCTGGCCGGCCTGATCACGCTCCTCGGGGTGATCGTCTTCGTCGGGGTGGTCCAGCAGGGCCGGGCCGACAGCGCGGTGCTCTTCGTGGCGCTCCCGGTGCTGCTGGCCGCCGCCCTCGCGCTGGCACCCCGCCAGACAGCCCACGGCAAGGTCTTCGCGGCCACCACGATGGCCCTGCTGATGGCGTCGGTGGCGCTGCACGAGGGTGCGATCTGCGTTCTCCTGGCCGCCCCGCTGGTCTACGCGGTGGCACACGGCACCACCGCGCTGATCCGCGCCCTGCGGGACGCCAACCGCCCGTACGCCCTGGTGGCCGTACCCCTGCTGCTCCTGCCCGGCCTGGAGGGCAGCGGCATCGCTCCCCGGGTCGACCCGGAGCAGACGGTCGAGGTGACCCGGGTCGTCGGGCTTCCGGTGGACCGGGTGGCCGAGCGGCTCAACACCGGCCCCCGCCCGGCCGACGTCCGGTCGGTGCCGCTGCGGCTCCTGGGCGTGCCCACACCCGGGCAGGTCACCGGCGACGGGCTCGACGTCGGCGACCGGTGGATGTTCGGCTACCACGGCAGCGCGCACGGGCCGGGCGGCCACCTGCTCGCCGAGGTGCAGAGCGTCGCACCGGGAAGGGTGGGTTTCCGCTTCGTCGAGGACAGTTCCATCACCGCGCGCTGGTTCACCTGGGAAAACGCGGAGCTGAGCTGGCGGGCGGTCGACCCCGGGCACACCGAGGTCCGGGTCCGGGTCGACTACACGCGGGGCCTGGACCCGTCCTGGTACTTCGGCCCGCTGCAGCAGGTGCTGCTCGGCGCCGGGGTCGGGCACCTCCTCGACATGCTGGCGTTGAAGTGACGGTCGCCCGCTGGCTGAGCCTGGCACTGCCGCTGGCCGCCGTGCTGGCCGTCGGCGCTCGGGAGCGGGACCGGTCCGTGCGGGCCGCGGGGCTGCTGGCGTTCCTGACCGCCGGGATCGGCATCGCCGCGCTGCACGAGGTCGCCCGCCTCACCGGCTGGTACGCCTTCGCTCCGGTCGACGGCGCGTACCGGGGGATGCCGGTGGACCTGTGGATCGGTTGGGCGGCCCTCTGGGGTCCGCTGCCGGTGCTGCTGCGCCGGGTGCTGCCGCTGCCACTCGCGCTGGGTCTGCTGCTCTGGGTCGACGCGGTGGCGATGCCGGCGCTGCACCCGCTGGTCAACCTCGGGCCGTACTGGCTCGTCGGGGAGGTGGTCGGGCTGATCGTGGTGGCGCTGCCCGCCCAACTGCTCGGTCGGTTCTGCGCCGACCGCCGGCACCTGGGCGTGCGAGCGTCACTCCAGGTGGGAGTCTTCGCCGCGCTGCTGCTCTGGTTTCTCCCCACTCTGGCCTTCGAGCTGGGCGACGGGTCGTGGGCCGGGCTGATCGAGCTGAACCGCACCGGGACGCTGGTCGTCGCGCAGGTGGCCCTGCTGGTGGCCGCACCGGCGGTGGCCGCCGTCGTGGAGTTCGCCGCCCGGGGCGGTGGCACGCCGTACCCGTGGGATCCGCCGCGTCGTCTGGTCACCACCGGCCCGTACGCGTACCTGGCCAACCCGATGCAGCTCGCCGCCGTGGTGCTGCTGCTGTTCACGGCAGCGGTCACCCGGAGCGTCAGCCTGGTCCTCGCGGCCGTGTCGGCGGGAGCGTTCGGCGCAGCCGTCGCCGGGCCGCACGAGCAACACGACCTGCGGGCGCGGTACGGCGACTCCTGGCGGTCCTACCGGCGGCAGGTACGCGACTGGTGGCCTCGCTGGCGGCCGTACCCCTCCGAGCCGCCGGCGGCGCTCTGGCTGGACGACGACTGCGGGCCCTGCGCGGCCACCTGGCGGATGCTGGCCCGGCGGCATCCGGTCGGGTTGCGGATCCGGGCGGCCCGGGAGCACGAGCACGTGCTGTGGCGGGCGGAGTACGTGGGCGGCGACGGCCACACGGAACGGGGGGTGGCCGCCGTCGCCCGCGGACTCGAACATGTCCACCTCGGCTGGGCGTTCGTCGGCTGGACGTTACGACTGCCCGGAGCCACCTGGCTGGCCCAACTGGTGACCGATGCGATGATCGCATCGCCGCATCCGGCCCGTCCGAGAGGAGAGCAATGTCCGACACCAAGCAGCGTCTCCTCGACGGCGCCATCGCCGCCATCCGCGAGCACGGCATCGCCGGCGTCTCCGCCCGTACCATCGGCGCCGCCGCCGGGGTGAACCAGGCGCTTGTCTTCTACCACTTCGGCACGGTGGACGACCTGCTCGCGGCGGCCTGCCGGGCCAGCACGGCGGCGCGGGTCGAGCACTGGTCGGCACGGTTGGCCTCGGCCGGGTCGCTGCGCGAACTGCTCGCGGTCGGGCGGGCGCTGCACGAGGAGGAACGCCAACTCGGCAACGTCACCTTCCTGGCCCAGATGTTGGCGGGGGCACAGGCGGACCAACGCATGGCGGCCCCGACAGCCGGAGCGCTCCAGCTGTGGGTGGACGAGATCGAGGCGGTCCTGCGCAGGCTCCTCGCCGGCTCTCCGTTCGCCGAGGTCGCCGACGTGCCCGGCCTGGCCCGCGCGGTCTCGGCCGCGTTCATCGGGCTGGAACTCTACGACGGGGTGGACCCGGCGGGCGCCGACCAGGCGATGGCCGCGCTGGACCAGCTCGCGCTCCTCATGGAGATCGTCGACGATCTCGGGCCGATCGCCCGCCGGGCACTGCAGGCCAAGGTCAACCGGGCGACGCGGCGGGACTGATCGCCGCTCAGGCGGCGGCGAGGACCTCGTCGCCGATGGCGGTGAGCTGGTCGGCGCCGACCTCGACGGCCGCCATGTAGTGGCGTAGCCAGGAGCGCAGCCCGTCCGGGGTGCCGGTGGCGAACGCGCCCGCCGACCCGACGTACTCGGGCTCCCGCTCGCGATGCCCGACGTCGACGGCGAGCAGGCCACGCGGGTCGAGGCCGCCGGCGAGCAGCACCAGCCGGGCAGCGCCCCGGGCCACCACGCCGGACGGCCCGGCGAACGGGCGCAGGTTCAACAGCTCCCCGTGTACGACGGCGGCGAGCATCAGCGGGGACACCTTCGTGCCACCGGCGACCAGCCCGGCCAGCCCGTCCAGCCGGGTGGCGACCACGGGGTCGGCCACCGGGCGGCCCAGCTCGGCTTCCGGCACCAGATCCCGGGCGGCGAGGACGTGCAGCTTCGCGAGAGCCTGCCGGGGGGCCTTGGGCCAGAGTTCGCTCAGGCCGGGCAGCGCTCCGGCGACCCGCAGCGCCCCCTGGAGCACCGGGTCGGTGACGGTGCCGGCGCGGACCGCCTCCCGGTCGTGCCCGGCCCCTTCCAGGGCGGCGCTGGCCACCGCGGAGCGGAGGCTCACCTCGGCCGCGACCTGGCCACCGTGCCGACGCAGTGCGCGATGTCCGAGCGCCTGGTCGAACCGCTCGCGGGCCTGGTCGACGGCGGCGGCGATGTCGGCGAGCGCGAGCAGCGGTGCGAGCGGGTCGGTGGTCACCCCGTCACGCTAGCGACAGGGCCCGACCGGTCGGGTCGCACCCGGCCGCAAGGCGACCCGGACCACCCACCCGGCCGGAGGCCTCGCCTTGATCAACACGAGTTTCGTGATGTCGGGGTATCCCATCGGCCCCGACACCGCGATTTCAATGAACCCGTGTTGATCAAGGTCTACCTACCGACTCGGTTGGCCGGGCGAGCCCGCCGACCCAGCGCACGGACCGGGGTGGGGCCGTCGGGCGCGTCGTGGGGGCCGCTCGGCGCGACGAGGCGGGCAGCCCTCGCTGGCCGAGGGCCTGCCGACTACCCTCGTGCCCAGCGAGACCCAGGTCACCCCGAGGACGAGGAGTCACGGCATGAGCGAGGCATTGGCCAATCTGCTGAACGAGACGCGCCAGTTCCCCCCGCCGGCCGAACTCGCCGCGCACGCCAACGTCACCATCGACGCGTACGCCGAGGCGGAGGCCGACCGGCTCGCGTTCTGGGCGAAGCAGGCCGATCGCCTGACGTGGTCGAAGAAGTGGGACGAGGTGCTCGACTGGTCGAACCCGCCGTTCGCGAAGTGGTTCGTGGGTGGCCAGCTCAACGTGGCGTACAACTGCCTCGACCGGCACGTCGAGGCGGGGCTCGGCGACAAGGTCGCGATCCACTGGGAGGGCGAGCCGGGCGACACCCGCACCATCACGTACGCCGAGCTGCACGAGCTGACCTGCCGGGCGGCGAACGCACTCACCGACCTGGGGGTAACCGCCGGCGACCGGGTGGCCATCTACCTGCCGATGATCCCGGAGGCGGCGGTGGCCATGTTGGCGTGCGCCCGAGTCGGCGCGGCGCACAGCGTGGTCTTCGGCGGCTTCTCGGCCGACTCGCTGAGCAACCGGATCCAGGACGCCAGCGCCAAGGTGGTCATCACCGCGGATGGTGGTTACCGGCGGGGCAAGCCGTCGGCGCTGAAGCCCACGGTGGACGAGGCGGTCGCGAGCTGCCCGTCGGTGGAGCACGTGCTGGTCGTCCGCCGCACCGGCGAGGACGTGGCGTGGTCGGACAAGGACCACTGGTGGCACGAGACGGTGGAGACCGCGTCGGCCGAGCACACCGCGCAGCCGTTCGACTCCGAGCACCCGCTGTTCATCCTCTACACCAGCGGCACCACCGCCCGGCCGAAGGGCATCCTGCACACCACCGGCGGCTACCTCACGCAGGCGTCGTACACGACGCATGCGGTCTTCGACCTCAAGCCGGAGACGGACGTCTACTGGTGCACGGCCGATATCGGCTGGGTCACCGGGCACTCCTACATCGTGTACGGCCCGCTCTCCAACGGCGCGACCCAGGTGATGTACGAGGGCACCCCGGACACCCCGCACAAGGGTCGGTTCTGGGAGATCGTCGACAAGTACGGGGTGAGCATCCTGTACACCGCGCCCACCCTGATCCGGACGATGATGAAGTGGGGCGAGGACATTCCGGCCGGCTTCGACCTGTCGTCGCTGCGGCTGCTGGGCAGCGTCGGTGAGCCGATCAACCCGGAGGCGTGGATCTGGTACAGGCAGCACGTCGGCCGGGGCGAGCTGCCGGTCGTGGACACCTGGTGGCAGACCGAGACCGGCGCCATCATGATCTCCCCGTTGCCCGGGGTCACCGCGGCAAAGCCGGGTTCGGCGATGGCCCCGCTGCCGGGCATCGTGGCCGACGTGGTGGACGACCAGGGCCAGTCGGTGCCGAACGGTGGCGGCGGTTACCTGGTGCTGCGTGAGCCGTGGCCGTCGATGCTGCGCACCATCTGGGGTGACGACGACCGGTTCATCGAGACGTACTGGTCGCGGTTCCAGGGCATGTACTTCGCCGGGGACGGGGCGAAGAAGGACGACGACGGGCACATCTGGCTGCTCGGCCGGGTGGACGACGTGATGTTGGTGTCCGGGCACAACATCTCGACGACCGAGGTGGAGTCGGCGCTGGTGTCGCACCCGTCGGTGGCCGAGGCGGCGGTGGTCGGCGCGACCGACCCGACGACCGGTCAGGCGATCGTCGCGTTCGCCATTCCGCGGGGCAGCACGGACATCAGTGGCGACGCGGGTGAGCAGCTCATCGCCGACCTGCGCAACCACGTGTCGAAGACGCTCGGGCCGATCGCCAAGCCGCGCCAGATCATGCTGGTACCGGAGCTGCCGAAGACCCGCTCCGGCAAGATCATGCGCCGGTTGCTCCGGGACGTGGCGGAGAACCGGTCGCTGGGCGACGTGACGACGTTGCAGGACTCCTCGGTGATGGATCTGATCTCCTCCGGGATGAGCGGCGCGAAGTCCGACGAGGACTGACGGTAGGCGTACCCCCGACGGTGGGTGGCGGTCCGGACGGACCGTCACCCACCGTCGTCTTTTGTGGAGGTACGACCAGCAGCGCTCCCACCGGGCGGGTAACGCATCGATCACGAACCTGCCGTGCCGCGTGTTCGTCATCTAGTTTCACGCTCGTCGGACGGTCCCGTCGCGTCCCGGCGCACGGGTCCCACCGACGTCCTCTGCCCGAGAAACGGAGTGGCATGAACAGAAACTCCCGTCCGGGGTCGCGCCGACGACTACTCGTCGCGCTTCCCGTAATCGCCCTCGCGGCCACGTCACTGACCGTGACCGGCAGCGCGGCCGCCCAGTCGTCGTCCCCCACCCCCAGGGCGGTGATCGGGGCCGACGAGCACTACATCAACTACGCCGAGCCCGAGGTGCAGCCGGACACCACCGGTCGTGAGGTCAAGGGCAAGGGTGGCGTCTACACCCCTGCCGCGGAATCCGCGCGCGCGTTCGACCAGAAGCACGCCCGGGGCAACCCGGTGGCGGCCCGGCAGCTCGCCAAGGACGAGGCCAAGTCACTCAAGACGGGCCAGAACCCCCGCAAGTTCAAGAAGGCGCCGACCACGCAGACGGCGAAGTTGCTCACGCTGCTTGTCGAGTTCAACGACAAGGCCAACGACGACTTCACCGACGTGATGGTGCCCAAGACGGTGTTCGAGGACCGGACCTGCGTCCCCGGCACCGTCCAGAACGGCCCGAAGCACAACAAGATCCCAGACCCGGCGCGACTGCCCCACGAGGACAACAACTCGATGTGGGTGCCGGACTTCTCGCCGCAGCACTACAACAAGATGCTCTACAGCAAGAAGGGCATCACCGAGCGGGTCCGCACCGATCTGAAGGGCCCGGACGGCAAGAAGGGCATCGACCTGTCCGGTCGCACCATGCACAACATGTACCTGGAGATGTCCAAGAACGCGTACACGGTGGACGGGCAGGCCAGCCCGTGGATCACCGTGCCGCACTCGGAGGGCTGGTACGCGGCCAACCGCTGCTTCCAGGACGAGACCGGCGCGTGGGTCCCCGGCCGTGAGCAGTCGATGAACGGCCACCCGGACAACCCGGCCGGCGCGGGCCGTCTGGCGACCGACGCGATCGACGCGCTCGTCGCGAAGGACCCGGACTTCCCGTGGGCCGACTACGACATCGAGGACCAGGCCGACCGCGACGGTGACGGCAACGTCTTCGAGCCGGACGGCGTGATCGACCACCTCGTGCTGGTGCACGCCGGTCAGGGCAAGTCGCGCGGCGGCGGCGCCGAGGGTGTGTACGCCGTCTGGGCGCACTCCTCCACGGTCGCCGGCGGGTACACCATCCCGGGCACCAACCTGAAGGCGTCGAACTACATCGTGCAGCCGGAGGACGCCGGTGTCGGTGTCTTCGCCCACGAGTTCGGCCACGACCTGGGCCTGCCGGACCTCTACGACACGTCCGGCAACGCCGACTCCGACGTGGACTTCTGGGACCTGATGGCCTCGGGCTCGCACTCGGGTGAGATCTTCCAGGCGCTGCCGACGCACATGGGCATCTGGGACAAGTGGGTGCTCGGTTGGGCCGACCCGCTGACCATCCGGCCTGGCTCGAACCCCCGCGAGGTGAAGCTCGGCCAGACTTCGCGTACCCCGATCGACTCCGAGGACGGCATCAAGGTCGACCTGCCGGACAAGGTGACGACGCTGGCCACGCCGCACAGCGGCACCAAGATGTGGCACAGCAACAACGACCAGGAGTGGGCGGACGTCAAGCTGAGCCGCTCGGTCGACGTGCCGGCGGCGGCGGACTCGAAGTTCTGGATGTGGAACAACTACATCATCGAGGAGGACTGGGACTACGGCTTCGTCGAGCTCTCGACGGACGGCGGTACGACCTGGACCGAGCAGAAGGTGTACGACGAGTCCGGCACCGTGGTCACCACGCCGGACGGCTACGCCGACCCGAACGGTCGGATGAACGACTTCGGTGGCAAGAAGTACGGCCTGACCGGCAGCACCGACGGCTGGCGGCACGACTACGTCGACCTGTCGGCGTACGCCGGGACGACCGTGCAGGTGCGGCTGCGCCTGGCCACCGACGAGGCGTTCGAGGAGCGCAACTGGTTCGTCGACGACTTCTCGGTCACCGGCGGCGGCGCCACCACCTGGAGTGACGACGTCGAGGGCGGCGACAACGGCTGGACGGCCACCGGCGGCACCTTCGTCGACACCACCGGCGCGGGCTGGAAGGTCTCCACCGGCACCGAGGTGCACGCCCAGTACTACCTGGCGGAGTGGCGCAACTTCGACGGCTTCGACAAGGGCCTCCAGTACGCCTACGACACCATCTACTCGCACGAGGCGTGGAAGGTCGACCGGATCTCCTACAACGCCCCGGGCATGCTGGTCTGGTACCGGGACACCGCGCTCGGCGACGTCAACCACGTCACCGGGCAGATGACCGCGCTGCCCAGCTACGGCGCGAAGGGCGGGTTGCTCATCGTCGACTCGCACTTCGACCCGCTGCGCCGCACCGGCGAGGCGGCCGTGAAGGACCCGTCGGTGACGGACAACCTGCCCAGCCGCCCGCAGTCGTCGAACGCGGCGTTCTCGTTGCAGCGGACGTACCCCTTCACGGAGTGCCTGGAGGCGGCGGACGAGCCGTACAGCGCGTACTGCACGAAGTTCAAGGGGTTGCCGCCGGTGAAGTCGTTCACCGACGCCAAGGGCTGGTACCCGGGCATCGAGATGCGCGACGGTGCCGCGTACGCCCGGGACAACGACGCGTCGGTGGTCCTGCCGTCGCGCGGCAACGCGCCGTACACCACCCGGGTCACCAACCCGGACGGTAGCCCGGCGCCGGAGTTCTACGGCGTGACCCTGGGCGGCGGGGCGATCGTGCTGGGCACCGGTAACCCGGGTGACCAGGGCGTGAACTACGGCGTCTCGCTCACCATCAAGAAGGCGGCGGCTGACAACTCGTCCGCCACGATCTTCGTCACCCCGGCGAAGAAGTAACGGTTTTCCGGTTCGACAACTGACGGTGGGGCCGGTGACGGAGACGTCACCGGCCCCACTGTCGTACATCGATCAGATTGATCGAAATGGGTCGCTGTATACGGGACCGGGCCAATCATCGCTGGTCAGCGTGGCTGATGAAGCCCCGGTATGTGACGGTGGAAAGCATTCCCAACAAAATCTTGCTACAAATCGACGCGCCCGTCTTCCCACCCGTCCCAGCAGTGTCTATGTTCACCATTGGTCCCACTAGTGGGATCGATCTCCCACCGGCCCGTACCCCCGTTGGGCCGGTTCCCTCACACCGGAGGTACCACGTGCGCAAAGTCGCAGTGGGTCTGCTCGGGCTTTCACTGACGGCGACAGGCCTGGCGTTCGGCCCGTCCGCCTCGGCCGCCCCGCAGCCCAAACTGCCGGCGGCAGCACCGGCCGCTGCCGAACCACAGGCGCTGAAGGACGAGCTCCCCGACAAGCTCGAGGACAAGCGCCGCGAGCTGCGTGAGCAGGGTCTCGCCGACGTGCTGAGCGGGCGCAGCAAGCCGATCGAGCGCAACGGCAGCACGGTCGTCAAGGTCGGCGAGGTCGGCAAGACGGGCACCAACGCCAAGGCGCGCTCCGCCGCCGGCGACGGCCAGCAGACCAGGGACCAGTACGTCGAGCTCAAGCGTGAGCGGACCGACAAGATCTTCGTGATCCTGGCCGAGTTCGGTGACGAGCGGCACCCGTCCTACCAGGACAAGGACATGAACCCGGACGTCGCCGGACCGGCGACGTTCGAAGGGCCGCTGCACAACAAGATCCCTGAGCCCAACCGGGCCGTGGACAACTCCACCATCTGGCAGCCGGACTTCAGCCCGGAGCACTTCCGCCAGCTCTACTTCGGCACCAACCCGGGCGACGAGTCGCTCAAGCAGTACTACGAGGCGCAGTCCTCGGGTCGCTACACCGTCGAGGGTGAGGTGACCGACTGGGTCAAGGTCCGGTACAACGAGGCCCGTTACGGTCGCTCCGACGACCCGAAGGCCGACGACGACCCGACCGGCGACCCCGCCGTCTGCGGCGACAACGTCTGCTCCAACACGTGGGCGCTGATCCGCGACGCCGCCAACCAGTGGGTCGCCGACCAGAAGGCCAAGGGCCGGACGGACGCGGAGATCGCCGCGGAGATGAAGTCCTTCGACCAGTGGGACCGGTTCGACTACGACGGTGACGGCGACTTCAACGAGTCGGACGGCTACATCGACCACTTCCAGATCGTCCACTCCGGCGGCGACCAGGCCGACGGTGACCCGCAGCAGGGTGAGGACGCGATCTGGAGCCACCGTTGGTCGGCGTTCAACAGCTCGCCCGTGGGCCCGCCGAACTTCCCGATCGGCGGCACCCAGATCGGCACCACCGGCGTCTGGATCCGCGACTACACGATCCAGCCGGAGAACGGCGGTCGTAGCGTCTTCTACCACGAGTACGGCCACGACCTGGGCCTGCCGGACGACTACGGCCCCGCGGACAACAGCAACGAGCACTGGACCCTGATGGCCCAGAGCCGGCTCGGCGCCAAGAACGACGTCGGCATCGGCGACCGGGGCGGCGACCTCGGCGCGTGGAACAAGCTCCAGCTCGGTTGGCTCGACTACGAGGTGGTCGTGGCGGGGCAGAAGCAGACGCTGCAGCTCGGCCCACAGGAGTACAACTCGAAGGAAGCGCAGGCCGTCGTGGTCGTGCTGCCCAAGCGGGAGTACACCTTCAACTACGGCGCACCGTTCGAGGGCTCCAAGCAGTACTTCTCCGGCAACAAGGACAACCTCGACGGCACCATGACGAGGACGTTCGACCTCACCGGTAAGTCCTCCGCGGCGCTGTCGCTGAAGGGCAAGTACGGCATCGAAGCCGGCTACGACTACCTCTACTTCGAAGCCTCGACGGACGGCGGTCAGACCTGGACCGACCTGGACGGCACGGTCAACGGCCAGCCGATCGGCGTCGACGGTGCCGGTCGCCCGGCCCTCGCCGGCAGCAGCAACGGCGCCTGGGCGGACATCAACATCCCGCTGACCTCGGTCGCCGGCAAGACGGCGCAGGTCCGCCTGCACTACGTCACCGACGGTGGTGTCTCCGAGGGCGGCTTCTTCGGTGACGCGATCACCGTGACCGCCGACGGTCAGACCGTGCTCAGCGACGGTGCCGAAACCGACGCGGGTTGGGCGCTCGACCAGTGGGAGATCGTCGGTGCCACCTACACCGACGAGTTCGACAACTTCTACATCGCCGGCAACCGGTCGTACGTCTCGTACGACAAGTACCTGAAGACCGGCCCGTACTTCTTCGGCTACGCGAACACCCGCCCGGACTGGGTGGACCACTACGCGTACCAGGAGGGCCTGCTCATCTCGTACTGGAACACCCGCTGGGAGGACAACAACACCGCCCCGGCGTCGCCGTCCAACCCGGGTGGTCACCCGGGTGAGGGTCGCAACCTGTACATCGACGCGCACCCGCGCCCGATCTACAACCTGACCGGGGCTCCGTGGCGCGCCCGCGTCCAGGTGTACGACGCACCGTTCAGCCTGAACAAGGCGGACTCGTTCACCCTGCACCTCAACAGCCAGCCGCAGTACATCCGTGGCCAGGCTGCCGAACCGCTGTTCGACGACACCAAGAAGTACTTCTACGAGGAGTTGCCGAACCACGGCGTCAAGCTCCCCGCCACCGGTGTCAAGATCAAGGTTCTGGAGCAGGACGGCACCTCGATGAAGATCCGGATCAGCTGACCCGCTGCTCCCGCAACACCCAGCGACGCCCGGGCAGGCCACCTGCCCGGGCGTCGCCCTTTTGTGGAGCCAGTCCCCTGGAGCCAGTCCCCTGGTGCCGGTCCGGGACAACCCGGGCCTTTCCCCTGTTCAACGCGACCACCAGGGTCGTCGGCGGCAACCGGGTCCTAGGCTGTCTGCCATGACCGACCAGCGCGGCGGAGCCGTCGACGAGTCCTGTGTCCTCACCGAGGGGCCGTGGACGCACCGCTTCGTCGGCGCCAACGGCACCCGGTTCCACGTGGTCGAGGCCGGCACCGGGCCGATGGTGCTCTTCCTGCACGGCTTCCCGGAGCACTGGTGGGCGTGGCACCAGATGCTGCCGGCGGTCGCCGACGCCGGGTTCCGGGCGGTCGCCGTCGACCTGCGCGGTTACGGCGCCAGCGACAAACCACCCCGGGGGTACGACGGCTACACCCTGGCCGCCGACATCGCCGGGCTGATCCGTGCGCTCGGCGAACGGTCGGCGACGATCGTCGGCAGCGGCCTCGGCGGCATGGTGGCCTGGACGGTGGCCTCGTTCCACCCGGCGCTGGTCCGTCGGCTCGTGGTGCTGGGAGCGCCGCACCCGCTGCGGCTGCGCGCCGCCATCTTCGCCGACCCGCGCGGGCAGTTCACCGCGTCCACACCGGCGTTGAAGTTCCAGCTGCCCCGCTACGAACACGTTCTGACCCGCGACGGTGCGGCGGGCGTCGCGGAGATCCTGCACCGCTGGGGCGGGCCGAGCTGGGTGGCGGGGCCGGACTTCGCGGCGTACGCCGAGCGGTGCCGGGAGGCGATGCGCATCCCGCAGGCCGCGTTCTGCGCCCTGGAGGGATACCGGTGGGCGTTCCGCTCGCTGCTGCGGCTGCACGGCTACCGGTTCGTCCGCCTGATGCAGAAGCCGCTGTCCACCCCGACCCTGCAACTGCACGGCGCGCTGGACGTCGCCTCGCTGCCGCGCACCGCGCTCGGCTCCGGCCGCTACGTGGTCGCGCCCTACGAGTGGCGGCTGCTCGACGGGGTGGGGCACTTCCCGCACCTGGAAGCGCCCGACCTGGTGCTCGGTGAGATCCTGCGATGGGCGAAGACCTGACCGGTCAGACCCGCTGCTCCCGTAGGTCGGTGACCTCGGCGGCCGGCGCCCAACCCTGGTAGACGCCGAAGTCGAACACCTCCAGCCGCATCGCCTCCGCCACCGGCCAGCGACCGCCGGTGTACTCCACCCGCAGCCAGGCGTCGTGCTCGCCGAGCACGATGAACGGCTGCCCCTTCCAGGTGCAGGTGGTCCGCACGTACGCCAGGTCCTCGATCTCACTCGCCGGCAGTACCCGGACGTACCGGCCCACGCGGACCTCCTCGAAGCCCTCGCCCGGCTCGGGCTGGTAGAGGCGGATGTCGTCGCCGTCCGGGCTGGCCTGGTATTCCCGGCCCTGCCAACGGGCCACGTAGCCGTCGCGCATCACGCCTCACCGACCCGTCGCCAGAGCACCGTGTCGGTGTCGAGTTCCGCCACCACCCGCTCGGTGCCGTCCGCGCCGATCCGCCAGAGCTGCGCGCCGTGCGGGAGGCGCGCGCTGTCCACCTTGAACTCCGCCACCACGTCGCTGCTCTCGCCCGGGGCGAAGCCGTTGCCCCGGAACGGGGGACGCTCGATGACCCAGCCCTCCATGGCTCGCATCGCCGGTTCGTTCTGACCGCCGTACGGAATCCGGTACAGGCTCGGCCGGTGCGCCGGCCAGCGCAGCACGTAGATCTCCTCGGCGTCCCGGGAGAACGGCGAGCCGGGGTAGCTGAGGCCGAGCGCGTCGTGCACCTGCGCCGGCGTGGTCAGGTGCGCCAACTCACCGGCCCGGTGCACGAAGCCGGAGACCCGGTCGTACCCCCGATCGAGGTAGTAGGCGAGCTGGGAGGGCGCGATCGCCTTCTGCATGACCGTCGGTCGGGTCGGGTCGACCGCCGCCGGCGCGTACCGGGGGCGGGCGGTGGGCTCCGCCGCGGCCGGCGCTTCCTCCGGGTCCACCTCCAGGTCGTCACCGAGCCCCACCTCGGCGGCCCAGTTGGCCAACGCGACGATCTGCTCACCGGGCAGCTTGGCACCGACAGGGGTGCCCGGGTTGACGGCGAACGACCAGTCCTCGTCCGGCCAGCGCCGGATCAGTTGGGCGAACTTCACCCGGACCGTGTCGACGTCACCCTCGAAGTGGTCGGCGAGACGCTCCGGGGACGTGTAGACCACCACGTACGTCTCGCCGTCGAGCTGCGCCGTACGCCAGACGAAGCCCACATCCCCGGGGCGGCTTCCGCGCAGCGAATCCGGTGCCGCCGGCAGCAGGACCCGGGCCAGCAGCAGGGTGGACAGGAACGTGTCGGTGCTGCCGGAGCCGGCGGCACCGAGCAGGTCCTCCTCGACCGTGTTGGCCGGCTCGAACTCGGCCGCCGCCGGGTCGTCGGCCGGCGGGAGCTGCCTGTCGCCGTCCGCGCTGCGGCTCTCGCCAGCAGCGGGCAGATCGTGGCTCGGCAGGCCGACCGACGGGCCGTCGATGTCGGCGTGACCAGCACCGACCGGGCTGTCGGCGCGGACACCGGCGGGCTCCGTCGGAACGGTGGGGCGCGGGGTGGACGGGCTCGGCACCGGCTGCGTCGGGCTGAACGACGGCGGGCCGAACATGCTCGGCTCGGAGGACGTCGAGCCGAACGGCGGCGGTGCGGCGTCGGCCGGGCCGCTGGGCCGGCTGGCGGTGGCGGCCGGACCGCTGGTCTCGACCGGGCCGGTGAGGTCGCGGGACTCGATGATGGTGCCCTCGATGACGATGGGCGTGAAGCCGCGGCGCGGCGCGGGCGGGCCGGACACCGGCTCCGCAGCCGACGTCGACAACTCCTCCGCCCGCGCGTACGGGCTCGGCCGGTCGCGGGGGATCGCCTGGGTCTCCTCGGGCGGAGGGCTGGGCCGCTCCGACACCCGGGTCAGTGGCGGTTCACCTGTCATCCGGAAGGCGCGGGTGGGCTCCTCCGCCGGCAGGTCGGGCCGGCGTGGAGGCAGCGGCTGGGTGACCTCCTCAGCGGACGCCGGTGCGCGTACGCCCCGGGACACGCCGAGGTCGGCCGCCGGCTGCCGGAACGGCCGGGTGGCGTCCGGATCGCCCATCGGGAAGGCCCGGGTCGCGGTCTCGTCGACTGGCGCATCGGCCGGGCGGCGGCGCGGGAAGGGCTGGCTGCCTCGCCCGAAGCGCGTCGGCGGGGCCGCCCGGTCACCGGTACGACCTCCGCCCGCGCTCGGGTCGGGTCCGCGATCCCGGGCGGTGCTGGGTTCGAAGAAGGAGCGGCGGGCACCCAGGGGTTGACCATTGCCATTGCCGTTGCCCCCGGCGGGGCCGTTGTCGCCCGACCGGTCCGCTGCGGGCCAGCCCACGCCGGGCCTTGGCTGGTCGATGCCGGGATGGTCGGCGGGCGTCAACGGTGCGAACCGGGACGGCCGGCCGGTGCGGGGCAGGGCGCCCGGGCGCGGCGGCTCGGTCGGTTGGCGCTGACCGGCGGCGGGCAGGTCCTCCTCGCCGGGTCGGCGCGACGGCTCGGCAGGGCTGGGCGTGCGGGACGCGGGGCCCGGCACAGAGGGCGCACCCACCCGGGGCGCCGCACCCCACGCGGGCCGCCGAGGAGGAATCGAGGAAGGTGGAATCGGGGCAGGAGGAACGGGGGCGGCGGGAACCGGGGGAGGCGGACTCGGGGCGGGCGCGGTCGCGTCGGACCCGACCGACGACGCACCCGCAGCCGAGGGTCGGCCAGCGGCTGGCGCGGCGTCCCGGCCAGGCGACCCGGCCCGGGTGCGGGCGAGGGTCTCCGCCCGTTCCAGACGGGCACGGGCACCCATGGCACGGCCGGGCAGCCGCACGTCCCCCCGGGAAAGTTGCGCAACGAACCAGGCCGGCAGGTAACCCTCGACCGGCAGGCCAGGGTTGACGGCGAGCCACCACTCCTGGTTGGGCCAGCCGACCGCGAGGTCGGCGAAGGGGACGCGTCGGTTGCTGCCCGGATGATCGCCGAGGCACGCCCGCAGCGCGGCGGAGGAGGTGAAGGCCAGAACGTGCGTCCGACCGCCGGTGGTCCAGGTGCCCCAGCCGGCGGGTGGCTGGCCGGGCTGCGTCGGGGCGGAGACCGGCAACAGCAGGTCGGTGCGGGACAGAAGCCGGAAGTAGAGCTCCTGGTCGTTGGCGTGCAGCGCGTCGCGCATCGCCACCTCGGCCTCCGTGGCCGGCTCCCATTCGGTCACGGCCACCTCCCCTTCCGAGAACAGGCCACAGGTATCGCGTACAACCTACAAGGTGGTATCAAGATCACAATGGCTGGCCGTCGACGGTCCGCCGGGACGCGGGTGAGGCGATAACATCCCGTCCCGGAGCCGACACGATACGGAGGCTGTCGATGTCTCGATCGATCACGCGCCCGGTCCTCGCAGGTCTGGCCGTCGGCCTCCTGACCGTACCGGCCCTCCCGGCCGTCGCCGCCACCGCCGGGCTGCGCATGGTGCCGGCCTGCGCGACCTCCCTCGCCCCGGCCCGGCCGGTCACCGCCGCACCCTGGCCACAGCAACGGTACGACCCCACCCGGCTCGCGCCGCTGGCCACCGGTGCCGGGGTGACCGTCGCGGTGGTCGACTCCGGGGTGGATCGGGTGCACCCCCAACTGGCCGAGCGCGTGCTGGCCGGCACCGACCTGCTCGACGCCGGCGGGGACGGCAGCCGGGACTGCGCCGGACACGGCACCGGAGTGGCGAGCATCATCGCGGCGGCACCCCGCCCCGGGGTCGCCTTCCACGGTCTCGCACCGGATGCCCGGATCCTGCCGGTGCGGGTGAGTGAGCAGCAGGTGGTGCAGGGGCGGGAGTCGGGGCGTACGGTCAGCGCCGACGAGTTCGCCCGGGCCATCCGCTGGGCCGTCGACCACGACGCCGACGTGGTGAACCTGTCCGTGGTGTTGTACGCGGACGACCCCGAGGTGCGCTCGGCCGTGCGGTACGCGGTCGACCGCGACGTCGTGTTGGTGGCCGCCGCCGGCAACCTGCACGACAACGGCGACCCCCGACCGTTCCCCGCTGGTTACGACGGGGTGCTCGGCGTGGGGGCGATCAGGGCGGACGGCGGGCGGGCGGCCTTCTCGCAGACCGGCCCGTACGTCGACCTGGTGGCGCCGGGCAGCGAGGTGCTGACCGCCGCACCCGGCGCCGGCCACCACCGGGTCGAGGGCACCAGTTACGCGGCACCCTTCGTGGCCGCCACCGCCGCGCTGCTGCGCGAGTACCGGCCGGAGCTGACCGCCGCCCAGGTGGCGGAGCGGATCATCGCCACCGCCGACCCGGCTCCGGGCACGGGCCAGGGCGGCGGGTACGGCGCCGGCGTGCTGAACCCTTACCGGGCGGTCACCGAGACCGGCGGCAGCCGTGCGGCCGGCCCTCGGCAGGTCACCGCGCTCGCCGACGACCGAGCCGACCCGGCGGTGCTCGCCCGCCAGACCCGGAGGGCGTCGGCACGGGATCGCGCCCTGCTGGTCGGCGCGGTGGTCGGCACGACGGCGGCCACCGTGGTGCTGCTCGCCCTGGTGGTGCCCCGCGGTGCCCGCCGACGCTGGCGTCCAGCCGGCGAGGCCTGACTCCGCGAGCCCACCGGCCCGGCCCGACTCCGTCAGCGCACTGCCCAGAGCTGACTCCGCCGGCACACCGCCCAGAGCTGACTCCGTCAGCACACCGCCCTGGCCGCTACGGCGCAGTGGCCGGGGCACCGACCTGGACATGGTCAGCGCTCCCGGCCCACCGCGCTCACTGGAACAGCCCGGTGTTCTTCTTTTCCGTGTCCAGATAGTCGGAGGCGGAGTCACCCACCGCCAACTTGATGTCCCGCAGCATCGCCTGGAGGTCCTGGGAGGCGGACCGCCACCGTGCCTGCCGCTGTTCGTAGGCCTGGCGGGCTTCGCCCGTCCAGCTCGCCACCAGCGGGGCGGCATCGCGTTCGAGTTGGCCGAGTTGCGAGTCGAGCCTGTTCAGCGCCTTCTGGATGTCCGCGCCGGCCTGCTGAAGCGCGGCGAAGTTGACGACCAGCACACCATGGTCCATCGGATTTCCTCCCGGGCGGGATCAGAGCGGCAGTTGGATGCCGCCGCGGTTGGTGCCGGCTACCCGGCTGGCGACCTCGTCGTCGGACACGTCGTACTGTCGGCCGGCGGTGCGGATCGCGCCGGCGGTCTCGCGCAACGCCCGGTGCAGCGCCGCCTGGTCCTGCGACCACTGCTGCTTGACCTGCTCGAACGATCGACCACCGGCACCACGCCAGGCCTGCTGCAACACCTCCAGCTCGGCCAGCAGGCCGGTCAGCATGGATTGCAACGACTGGTCGACCTGCTCGAACTTCGCGGCTGTCTGCTGCATCACCGCGGCTTCCGCCTGCGTCTGGGACACCCGGACGTCACCTCGTCTCTCCGATCGCACCTGGCTCTCGACGCGGCCACCCTGGGGACGCGTCGTCCGCTTGGCCCGGCCGTCGAGCACTGAGACACGGGTCAGCGACGAACTTCGTGGCTGACGGTAGCGACCTCGTAGCAGTTCTGCTACCCCCTGCGGCTCCCCTGTGGACAACCACGGCAGCCATCGGTCACTTACGATGTGCTGCAGCCACGTCGCGGCGCGTGACGACCACCCGAGGACGATCGGCCGCCCGTGCGACACGGTCCCACAGGTCGAGGAGGCGCGGTGCCGGCGATCACCACCGGAGGGCCGCACCGGGCGACACCGGCCCGGTCCGGGCCAGACACCCTGCCGCCGGCGCTCGACCCGGGCCGCCCCACCGATCGCAGCCCGGGCTTCGCCGACCAGCGGGCACCTCGTCGCCGATCGGCGCCCGACCGGTGGGCATCATCCGGCCCGGGCTCCGGGGTGCGGGTGCGCGCCGGTCAACTGGTCACCGCACAGGTCGCGGCAGCGTTGGTCCTCACCGCCCTCGGCCGGCCCGCGCCGGTCATCGCGGCGGCGACACTTGTCGCCGTGCTGCTGGTGGCAGTGACCGTGGTCCGGGTCCGGGGCCGGTGGCTCTTCGAGTGGCTGGGCACCGCCGCCGAGCACGTGACCCGTCGCCGGGAGCTGCCCGGGCCGGCCGGGGCAGCCGAACTGCTCGAACTGGTCGCTCCGGGCACCGTCGTCGGTTCGACGGAGCTGACCGGTGGGCCCGCGGCGGTGCTGGAGGACACCGCGGGAATGGTGGTGCTGCTGGAACTCGGCGACCCCGGCGATCTGCTCGGCGACGCGTCCCGGGCCGTTCCCGCGCCGTCCGTCCTGCTGCCTCCGGCCGGGCCGGACGTGCCCCCGCTGCGGGTCCAACTGCTGCTCACCGGGGCGCCGGCGCCGGTGCCAGCGGCGGCCGGCACGGTCGGCACGTCGTACCGGCAGCTCACCGACGGGCGGCTCGCCGGTCGGGAACGGGCGGTGGTCGCGGTTCGGGTGCTGCGGGTGGACGGCTGGTCCGGAGAGGACCTGCGCCGGGTGCTCGCCGGCACGGTACGCCGGATCGTCCGCCGGCTCGGGTCGCTGACCGCGCGGCCACTCGGCGTGCCTGCGGCGCTGCGCGTGCTGGGCGAGCTGGCCCATCACGACGGCCATCCGGTGCGGGAGTCCTGGCCCGCGCTTCGGTCCGGCGCTCTGTTCCAGGCCACCTTCCGGCTGGTCCGCTGGCCGGACGGCGCGGGTGGACGGCGACTGGTGCCCCGGCTGCTCGCGTTGCCGGTGACCGCGACAACCGTGTCGATCTCCGCGGGCCCGACCCCGACCACCTCCGGCGTCGGGGTGCCGACCGAGTTGACCGTCCGCCTCGCCGCCAGCACGGCGACCGAGCTGGCCGCAGCCGCCGAGGCGTTGACGCGCCTGGTGACCGACCTGGGCGGGGAGCTGCGGCGGCTCGACGGCGCGCACCTGAGCGGGCTCGGCGTGACGCTGCCGTTGGCGCTGACCACCCGCGCAGCGCAGACCCGCCATGGGATTGACGACTGGGAGCTCACCCTGGGCGACGCGGGCATGATGGTCGGCACGAACCGGCACGGCGGAGCCGTCACCGTACGACTGTTCCGACCGGAGGGCACCCGGGTGCTGCTGGTCGGCGGGGTGCGCGCCGCCCAGTTGGTGGCCCTGCGCGCCCTGGCCCTCGGTGCGCTCGTGGTGGTGCAGACCTCCCGGCCGCGCGCCTGGGAGCCGTTCGTCCGGGGTGTGGGTGCGCCGGGCGGGACGATCCCGTTGATCCCGCCCGGTCGACCGGTGGCCGACGGGGTGGGCAGTGCGCTGCGCCCGTTGCTGCTGGTCGTCGACGCGGGGCCGGTGCCGGCCGACGCCGAGCCGGGTCCGCCGTGGCGGGCCACTCTGGTGGTACGCGACGAGCTGACGCCGGCGGACGTGGACGCGTTGAGCCGGGCCGACCTGGCGTTGCTGCAACCACTGAACGCCACCGAGGCCGCACTGGCCGGCACCGCGCTGGGGCTCGGTGGGTCGGCCGAGTGGCTGACCCGGATCCGGGACGACATGGTGGCCGTGGTCAACCGCAGGGCGCTGCGCTGGGCACTACTCTCCCCCACTCCGATCGAGTCGCAACTGATCGGGCGACCGGGGCGCAGCTGATCCAGCAGGATGGTCAACTGCCGGGTTACGTCGGTGCGCGGTCCGTGGCACGATCCCCGCCATGGGTTTTCTGAACGGTCTGCTGATTCGGCTGGCCAGCACAGCGCTGGCTTTCTGGCTGGCCACACTCCTTATCCCGGGCATCTCTCTGGAGTCGAACTCGGCTGTCGAGACGGTGACCACGCTGCTCCTGGTGGCGGTGATCTTCGGCGTGGTCAACGCGGTTCTCCAGCCGGTCATCAAGACGGTCGGCTGCGGCTTCTACCTGCTGACGCTGGGTCTCATCGCGCTGGTGGTGAACGGGCTGCTGTTCCTTCTCACCAGTTGGATCGCGGACCAGGCCGGGCTGCCGTTCACTGTGGACGGTTTCTGGCCGGCCGCCGTGCTCGGTGCCCTCTTCGTGAGCATCGTGACCTGGATCCTGGGCGCCGTCCTCGACCGGGACTGACCGCCGACCAGATCGGCCCGTCCCGGTTTCCCGCCGGGGCGGGCCGCTGACCACCTTTCGGGAATTGGCCGCCGTGAGTGCCCACCTCGGCGGTTAGCGTCACGTGGTGTTCTCACTGACCCGCGCCGACGGCCATCTGCTCAGCACCGACCCCGCCCGGCTCGATCTGGAGCTGGTGCACCACTGGTTGTCGACCGACGCGTACTGGGCACTCGGGCGGGACCGGGCCGTGACCGAGCGGGCGTTCGCCGGCTCGCTGCCGTTCGGCGTCTACCGGCCCGAGGACGGCCGCCAGGTGGCGGTGGCCCGGGTGGTCACCGACGGCGCCACCTTCGCCTGGCTCTGCGACGTGTACGTCGACCGCGCGGCCCGGGGTCGCGGCCTGGGCGGATGGTTGGTAGGCGCAGCCCGTGACCACCTGGCCGAGCTGGGCGTACTCCGGATCCTGCTGATCACCAACGACGCACACCAGGTGTACGCGAGGGAGGGCTTCACGCCGTTGGCGGCCCCGGAGCGGTGGATGAACCTCGACCGGCGCCCACCGGTGACCCCGGTCACCGGAAAGGAACAAGGAGGCGGTACGCCCCTTACGGTAAAGGCGTGACGCCTCTCCGCCTGGGATACCTCTACGGCCTCGGCGCGTACCTGCTCTGGGGTTTCTTTCCGCTCTACCTCAAGCTGCTACGGCCGGCCGGCCCGCTGGAGATCCTGGCCCACCGGGTCATCTGGTCGGTGGTGTTCGTGGCGCTGCTGCTGGGCGCGCTGCGCAATGTCGGCTTCCTGCGGGCGCTGCTACGTCGCCCCTGGGCGATGGCCGGGATGGTCGCCGCCGCCGCGCTGATCGCGATCAACTGGGGCACCTACATCTACGGGGTCAACTCCGGTCGGGTGGTGGAGACCGCGCTGGGCTACTTCATCAACCCGCTGGTGGTGGTGCTGCTCGGCGTGACGGTGCTGCGGGAGCGGCTACGCCCGGCGCAGTGGGCGGCGCTGGGGATCGGTGCGTCGGCGGTCGTGGTGCTCACCGTGGACTACGGCCGGCTGCCCTGGCTGGCGTTGACCCTGGCGTTCAGCTTCGCCGGCTACGGCCTGGTCAAGAAGCGGCTGGGGCTGCCGCCGGCGGAGGGGCTCTTCGTCGAGTCCGCGGTGCTGGCGCTGCCGGCGCTGGGTTACCTCGCCTGGCTGACCGCGAGGGCCGACTCGACCTTCGGCCACGTCTCGGCCGGGCACACCGCGCTGCTGGTGCTGGCCGGTGCGGCCACGGCGATCCCGCTGCTGATGTTCGCCGGGGCGGCCAACCGGCTGCCGCTGAGCAGCCTCGGCATGGTCCAGTATCTGGCGCCGATCCTGCAGCTCGGCTGCGGTGTGCTGATCTTCCACGAACCGATGCCACCGGCCCGCCTGGCCGGCTTCGCACTGGTCTGGCTGGCCCTGATCGTCTTCACCGCCGACGCCGTCCGCACCTCCCGCAGAACCCGATCCCGCCAAACCGGACCTGCCGCCGATCATGGAGTCGTGGTGCCCGCCCGGCCATAGTTCGGGCGACTTGTTACCGAAGTCGGCGGCCTGGCGGCGGTCGGACCCCCCACGCCCCACGCCCCACGCCCCACGCCCCACGCCCCACGCCCCACGCCCCACGCCCCACGCCCCACGCCCCACGCCCCACGCCCCACGCCCCACGCCCAAGATCCGAACAACATCCCCGATGTTGCTGCCTCCGACACGCACGAGACACCAACATCCCCGATGTTGCGCGGATCTTGGCGACGCGCACACGGCGCGGGCGACGCGCACACGGCGCGGGCGACGCGCACACGGCGCGGCGGGGCGGGGCGGGGCCGGGTTAGGGGACGGCGTAGGTGAGGAGGGGGGTGCCGTCGGCTTTCTGCAGCTCCACGCTGGCCAGCTCGGCGTCGGTGAACCTCGTGGCACCGGTGAAGCTGAGGTCGTCACCGGGGGCCGCGAGCCAGGATCCGATCTGCTCGGTGGCGCCGTTCGGGCCACGCGCCACCAGTCGGAACGGGTACGCCTTGCCGTAGCTCGTCCGCGCGTCGTACCCGCAACGCATGGTCACCCGGGTGCCCCACTTGGTGCCGACCAGCCCGATGTCGGCGTGCACCGGTCCAGCAGCCGCCACCGGGCGCATGGCGACCATCGACACCTGCGGGCCCGGGGTGCCCTGTGCCCCTGGGGGCGGCGCGACCGGTCGGGGCAGCACCGCAGCCGTACCGACACCGACGACCAGGGCCAGCCCGGCGGCGGCCAGGGTGGTCAACGCGTACCGTCGCCGGTCCGCGGAGCGTTGCCGACGCCGGCGACGCCGGGCCTCGTCGAGCAGCGCGGGCACCCGGGGCGGGGCCGGCGGGGGCAGGATCTGCTCCAATCCCGCCGGGTCGAGGCGCCCGAGCAACCCGGGCAGCACGGCGATCTCGGCGACCGACTCCCGGCAGGAGGCGCAGCCGGAGAGGTGCCGCTCGTAGGCCGCCCGTTCGGCGGGAGCCAAGGCACCCAGCACGTACGCGCCGTCGTCGTAGGCGAACTCGCACCGGGTCATCCCGTCACCCCCATCTCGGCCAGGACCAACCGTAGAGACCGCAACGCGTAGTGGGTGCGGGACTTGACGGTCCCCGGCGGTACGCCCAGGCGGGACGCCGCCTCGGCCACCGACCGCCCCTGGTAGAAGCATTCGACAAGCACTTCCCGGTGGGTCGGGCTGAGTCGGTTCAGCGCCTCGGCGACGGTCCACGCCTCTACCGCCCGCTCGGCCTCGTCGATCACCTCCGGCGGTTCGGGCAGGTCGTCGGTGAACACCTCACCCACCCGGGTGGAGCGTCGCCGCCAGGCGTCGATGGCCAGGTTGCGGGCGGTGGTGAACAGCCAGGACCGCACCGAGCCGCGCTTCGGGTCGAGGGACTCCGGGTGTCGCCAGGCCCGCAGCAGCGTCTCCTGCACCAGGTCCTCGGCGCGCTGCCGATCACCGTTGACCAGCCGCAGGGCATGGGCGTACAGCGCCTCCGCGTGCTCGTCGTGCAGCGCGCGCAGCAGTTGGGCGTCGTGGTCGCTGATGGCAGTCTCCTCGCTTCCGGCGCGCGTCCGGCGTTGCGTCCGCCCGTGAATACGTGCGGTCACGCCGAACGGTTCAGCCCGAGGTCAGACGGTTGCCGCCCGGAGAGGTGTTCATGCCGGGTTCACATCGCGGCCGACGAGCGCTCACCACGTCCTCCTAGCGTCCGGCGGGTACCCCGCCTGTCCTGCGACCGACTCCCTGGAGGCTTCCCCCATGAGCGACCGCCCCCGGCTGCTCCCCCTGTTGACCGGCAACCGTCATGCCACCCGTGACGCCATGACCTGCCTGTACCGCTGCGGAAACGCCTGCGACCACCCGGTCCCGAACACCTCCGACAACGCGTACTTCGGAGACGTGGTGAACGCGGAGGTCTCGCGGCGCGGCGTGGTCCGGGCCGGCGCGGTCGGCGCCCTGGTCCTCGGGTTCGGCGGCGCGGCGGCGGGTGCGCTCGCCGGCGCGGCGCCCGCCATGGCCGCCCCCACCACCCCGGACGTCCCGGAGGCCTTCGGCTTCGGCCGTCCCAGCACCGGTGTCGGCAACGGCGCGCTGACCTTCAAGCCGATCCCGCCGAACAAGCTGGACACCCTGGTCGTGCCGAACGGCTACGACCACGCCGTGGTGATCAAGTGGGGTGACCCGGTGCTGCCGGGTGCCCCCGAGTTCAACCTGCACCACCAGACCGCCGCCGCGCAGTCCAAGCAGTTCGGTTACAACAACGACTTCGTGGGCGTGCTGCCGCTGGACAAGCAGGGCAAGCGGGCGCTGCTCGTGGTCAACCACGAGTACACCAACGAGGACCTGATGTTCCCCGGCTTCCCCGGCCTGGACGGGCTCTCCGTGGAGCAGCTGCGCACCGCGATGGCCGCACACGGCATGTCCGTGGTGGAGATCGAGCGGGTCGCCGGCACCGGGCAGTGGACGCCGGTCGCCAAGGGTCCCCGGGCGTACAACCGGCGGGTCACCGCGCTGAGCACCAAGTTCGACCTGACCGGCCCGGCCGCAGGCTCGGCCTGGCTGAAGACCGCCGCCGACCCCAAGGGTCGTACGGTCGTCGGCACGCTGAACAACTGCGCCGGTGGCGTCACCCCGTGGGGCACGGTGCTCTCCGGCGAGGAGAACTTCAACCAGTACTTCGTCGGCGCCGACGGCGTTCCGGCCGAGCTGAAGCCGAAGCTGGACCGCTACGGCATCAGCACCGCCAGCCGCTACCCCAGTGGCAGCCGCAAGTGGGAGCGCGCCGACGAGCGCTTCGACCTGGCCAAGCACCCCAACGAGGCGAACCGGTTCGGCTGGGTCGTCGAGATCGACCCGTTCGACCCGGAGAGCCGCCCGCGCAAGCACACCGCGATGGGCCGGTTCAAGCACGAGGGCGCGAACGTGATCATCGCCAAGGACGGCCACGTGGTCGCGTACATGGGCGACGACGAGCGGTTCGACTACCTCTACAAGTTCGTCTCGGACAAGAAGTTCATGAAGGGCAACTCCTGGGCTGCCCGCAACCACAACCTGACCCTGCTCGAGTCCGGCACGCTCTATGTGGCGAAGCTGGACCAGACCAGCGCCGCTGAGATCGACGGCTCGGGCAAGCTCCCCACCGACGGCGCGTTCAACGGCCGGGGCCGCTGGATCAAGCTGGTCAGCGGCAACCGGTCGTTCGTCGACGGGATGACCGCCGCGGACGTGCTCACCTTCACCCGGATCGCGGGCGACAAGGTGGGCGCGACCAAGATGGACCGCCCCGAGGACGTCGAGCCGAGCCTGCTCACCGGCAAGGTGTACGTGGCCCTGACCAACAACACCAACCGGGGCGTCGGCAGCAACCCGAAGGCGGACGAGGCCAACCCGCGCAACGCCAACAAGCACGGGCAGGTCCTGGAGCTGGTCGAGGACCGCAACGACAACACCTCGGAGACCTTCGCCTGGTCGCTGCCGATCGTCTGCGGTGACCCGACCGACCCGTCGACCTTCTTCGCCGGGTACGACAAGACCAAGGTTTCCCCGATCTCCTGCCCGGACAACGTCGCCTTCGACGCCACCGGCAACCTGTGGATCTCCACCGACGGCAACGCGCTGGGCAGCAACGACGGCCTGTTCGCCACCGCCGTGGAGGGCCCGGAGCGTGGTCACCTCAAGCAGTTCATGACCGTGCCGCTCGGCGCGGAGACCTGCGGCCCGTTCATCACCGGTGACAACCGCTCGGTGTTCGTCGCGGTGCAGCACCCCGGCGAGATCACCGGCGCCTCGGTGGAGAACCCGGCCTCGAACTGGCCGGACGGCGACTACGCCAAGCCGGGCGTGGTGGTCACCTGGCGCCTCGACGGCGGCCCGGTCGGCAGCTGACCTCACACCCGCGGCCGGCCGGCCGCTGACCTTGCTCAGGCGGTCCGGGGCTGGACCGCCCCCAGAGGCCCTCTCCCAGCCTGGGAGAGGGCCTCTGGCGTTGCTGCGGTCAGCTGTCGGACGCGATGCCGTCGGCGACGCTGCGGGCCACGGTGAGCAGCTTGGCGCGGACCACCCGGGCGGAGGTCATCATCTCGCTGGCCGGCAACGCGCAGGCCAGCACGACGCGGCGTTCCATGTCCTTGTCCGGCGCGACGAGCACCGCCGCGCAGGCCACCCCCTGCCGGAACTGCCCCATCTCCAACTGCATGCCACGCCGGTCACCGGCGGCCAGGTCGGCCTCGAACGTCTCGGTGGTGGTCAGCGTGGCGGTGGTGAACGGGCGCATGCCGTACTCCCGCAGGTAGCGGTGGCGCTGGTCGACGCTCAGGGTGGCGAGCAGCGCCTTGCCCAGGGCTGTCGCGTGTGCGCCCTCGTCGAAGCCGGGGACCAGATCCTCCAGGTAGGGCGAGCGGTGCCCCTCGGCGACCGCCGTGAGCGCCACCTGACCGCCGACGAAACGACCGAGGTAGTGGCTGTAGCCGGTGTCCAGAGCGGCCCGCCGCAGGGTCTCACCGACCGCTGGTGGGCCCCGGAAGGCGGTCACCAACTCCCGGTAGCGGTCCGCCACCTCCAACCCCACGATGTACGTGCCGTCCTCGCGACGGATCACGTAGCCCTCGTAGGCGAGTGTGCGGACCAGGTGGTAGGTGGTGGCCACGGTCAGCTCGCACCGCCGGGCGATCTGTTTGACGGTCAGGCCCTTCGGGGCGCGACCGACCGACTCCAGCACCCGCAGCGCTCGGGACACGCTGCGGATCAGGTCCGAAGGTTCTGCCAAGGGGTCGCGCACAACCACCTCCGCCGCCGGGGACTTACACCATATGAAAAACAGGCCCGGTGCGAAATGCCTGTTCGGGTCGAGGATGCCAGATCACCATCCACAGCTCGTGGCCCGACCATCACCCGGAGTGGTCTGAGCAGGATTCACGTAGGTTTGCCGGACGATGACCAACACCGCCATCACCCCCGATCCGACCCTCGCCCGATCCCACCCGATCAGGGCCAGCGCCGGTGCCGTCGCCACCACCGTGGCCTGCGTACTCCCCGTGTTCCTGCTCGGTGGTCTCGCCGTGCAGATGGGCACCGACCTCGACTTCTCCCCGGCCGGCCTCGGCCTGGCCGTAGCCGTCTACTTCGGCGTCAGCGCGCTGGCCTCGGTGCCCTCCGGCCGCCTGGTCGAGCGGTACGGCCCCGCCCGGGTGGCCCGCTGCGGCATCGTGCTGGCCGCCGGGTCGATGCTGGCCGTGGCGGCTCTCGCCCGGTCGTACCCGGTGCTGGTCGGGTTGCTGGCACTCAGCGCCGCCGCGAACGCCCTCGGCCAGTTGGCCAGCAACACGGCGCTGGCCCAGCACGTGCCGGCCCGACGGCAGGGGCTGTCGTTCGGTGTCAAGCAGGCCGCCATCCCGATCTCCACCCTGCTGGCCGGCGCGGCGGTGCCCGCCATCGCGCTCACGGTCGGCTGGCGGTGGGCGTTCGTGGCGGCAGCGGTGGCCGCGATGACGACGCTGCCCGCCGTACCCCGGGAGGTGTCCGGCCCGCGGCGACGGGCCGGTGCGACGCGCGCCGGCCGGGCGACGGCGGCGCTTGTGGTGGTCGGCGCGGCAGCGACGTTGGCCGCGGTGGCAGCGAACGCGCTGGGCACCTTCCTGGTGGACTCCGCCGCGGCGCGGGGCATGTCGCCGGGCCTGGCCGGCCTGACCCTGACGCTGGGCAGCGCGGTCTGCGTCGCGGCCCGGGTGGGCGCCGGTTGGTTGGCCGATCGCCGCGCCAGCGGTCACGTCGCCCTCATCGCCGCGATGCTGGTCGTCGGCGCGGTCGGGCTGGGCCTGCTCGCGCTGACCGGTACGGTGCCGCTGGTGATCGGCGTGGTGCTCGGCTTCGGCCTGGGTTGGGCCTGGCCCGGCCTGATGACCTTCGCGGTGGTCCGACTCCATCCACAGTCACCGGCCGCCGCCACCTCGATCACCCAGACCGGGGTGTACGCGGGCGGTTGTCTCGGCCCGCTGAGCCTGGGCCCGCTCGCCGCCCACCTCGGCTACCCGGCCATGTGGACCACCGCAGCGGTGTCCATGCTGCTCGCGGCCGTCCTCATGCTCGGCGGTGGCCGCCTGTTGAGCCGCGCCGCCGCTGCTGGGAGCCGGAACGAAGATCAGCTGGTGCGGTCGGCGATGTAGTCGCAGAGCGATTCGAGCGCGTGCCGCGACGGGCCCTCCGGGAGGGGAGCCAGGCGCGCGCGGGCGTCCTCGGCGTAACTGCGCACGGTCTCCCGGGCACGCTTGAGCGCCGGGCTCTCCCGGAGCAGCCCCAACGCCTCGGCGTGCAGCGCGTCGTCGGTCAGCGGACCGGTCGCCAGGATCTCCCGCAGACGCACCGAGGACGCGTCCGAGTCGTCCGACTGCCGGGCGTAGAGCACCGGCAGCGTCGGGACACCCTCGCGCAGGTCCGTGCCGGGCGTCTTGCCCGACTGCACCGACTCGGAGGCGATGTCGAGCAGGTCGTCGGTGAGCTGGAAGGCGACACCGATCGTCTCGCCGTACCCGGCGAGGGCCTCCACGTGCTCCGGGGCGGCGCCACCGAACATGCCGCCGAACCGGATCGAGGTGGCGATCAGCGAGCCGGTCTTGTCGGCGATCACGTTCAGGTAGTGGGTCACCGGGTCGTCCTCGGCGCGCGGCCCCACGGTCTCCGCGATCTGGCCGTGCACCAGCCGGGCGAAGGTGCGCGCCTGCAACCGGACCGCCTCGGGGCCCAGGTCGGCGGCGATGTCCGCCGCGCGGGCGAAGAGGTAGTCGCCGACCAGGATCGCGAGCGAGTTGGTCCAGCGGGAGTTCGCGCTCGCCGCGCCCCGTCGGACGACAGCCTCGTCCATCACGTCGTCGTGGTAGAGCGTGGCGAGATGAGTGAGCTCCATCACCACGGCAGCCGGGACCACCTGCGGGCCGGTCGGGTCACCGAACTGGGCGCCGAGCGCCACCAGAAGCGGCCGGAAACGCTTCCCGCCAGCCTCAAGAAGGTGCCGGGCGGCCTCGGTGACGAACGGGTCGGCGCTGGCCACACTGGCCCGCAACTCGACCTCGACCGTGTCCAGCACAGCCAGCACGGACGCCTCGACCCGCGGATCGGCAACGTTGAGCCCGATCGCGCCGAACTGACTCGTGCTCGCGCGACCCCGCCGACCGCCGGAGCCGGAGGCACCTGAACGCTCACCCGCCGGATTCACCACGCTATCAACCATGCCACACCCGTTCGACCTGCTCCGGGTCGGGGATACGCACCGAGGGCCGGCACGTGAACACGCGCCGGCCCTCGGTGATCGATCCTTGCGTCATCGAACGAATTCGGCAGCTCCGCTGGCCAGATCGAGCAGCGGCGCCGGGGCGACCCCCAGCACAAGGGTGGCCAGCACACCGATCATCAACGCGGCGGAGGTGAGCCCACCGGGCACCGTGACGGTCGGGGTGGACTCGCCCGGCTCGGAGAGCCACATCATCACCACGACCCGCAGGTACGGGAACGCCAGCACCATGCTGGTCAGCACACCGGCGATCACCAGCCAGGCCTGGCCGCCGTCGAGCGCCGGCCCGAAGATGGCGAACTTGCTGGTGAACCCGCTGGTCAGCGGGATACCGGCGAACGCCAGCAGGATGAAGGTGAACAGCGCGGCGAAGAACGGCGACCGCCGACCCAGCCCGGCCCAACGGGACAGGTGGGTGGCCTCCCCGTCGGCGTCCCGCACCAGGGTCACCACCGCGAACGCGGCCAGCACCGAGAAGCCGTACGCGACCAGGTAGAACATCGTGCCGGAGAGCCCGTCACGACTCGGCGCCAGCACACCGACCAGCAGGTAGCCGGCGTTGGCGATCGAGGAGTACGCGAGCAGCCTCTTGATGTCGGTCTGGGTGACCGCGAGCACCGCACCGACCAGCATGGTCAGCACCGCCACCGCGCCGAGGACCGGGGTGAAGTCCCAGCTGGCGTCGGCGAACGCGACGTGGAAGACGCGCAGCAGGGCACCGAACGCGGCGACCTTGGTGCAGGCCGCCATGAAGCCGGTGACCGGGGTCGGGGCACCCTGGTAGACGTCCGGGGTCCAGACGTGGAACGGTGCCGCCGCGGCCTTGAAGAGCAGGCCGATCGCGAGCAGCGCCATGCCGGCGAAGAGCAGCACCGGGCTGGCCGGGGATTCGCCCACCGCCGCGTCGATGGTGGCGAAGTCGACGCCGGCCGGCCGATCCGGGATGCCGGACGTGAAGCCGTAGATCAGCGCCACCCCGAACAGGAAGAACGCGGAGGCGTACGCGCCGAGCAGGAAGTACTTCATCGCCGCCTCCTGGCTCAGCAGACGCCGGCGACGGGCCAGCGCGCAGAGCAGGTAGAGCGGCAGGGAGAAGACCTCCAGCGCGATGAACATGGTCAGCAGGTCGTTCGCCGCCACGAAGATCAGCATGCCGCCGATCGCGAACGTGGTGAGCGGGTAGACCTCGGTGAGGCCGTTGCGCCCCTCGGCCTGCCGCCGGTCGTCGGCCGACTCGGCGGTCACCGCGGCCTGGGCGACGAACGCCCCGCCCCGCTCGACCGAGCGGTCACCGATCAGCAGCAGCGCCATCGCGGCCAGCACCAGGATCGCGCCCTGGAGGAACAGTGTCGGCCCGTCGATGGCGAGGGCCCCGCCCGCGGTGATGATCCGCTCGTCGGCGCTGAGCACCACCATGGTCAGTGCCGCGAGCACCGCGAGCAGCGCCAGCGTCAACTGCACCACGTGCCGCGAGCGCCGAGGCACGAGGGCCTCGACCAGCACGCCGAGCAACGCGGTGCCCAGCATGATCAGGATCGGAGCGATCGCCGCGTAGTCGATCGACGGCAGTTTCAACTCGGTCACTTTGCCGCCTCCTGGACGGTGCCCACCGACGGGGCCGGGTCGGTTCTGCCGATGTCGTCCATGGTCGCCTGGACGGCCGGGTTGATCACGTCAGTGACCGGCTTGGGGAAGAAGCCGAGCAGCACGATCAGTGCGATCAGTGGGGCGACCACGACCTTCTCGCGCAGGTTGAGGTCCTTGCGCATCCCGTCGACCTCGGTCAGCGCCGGGTTGAGCGTGCCCTGGGTGGTGCGCTGCACCATCCACAGCACGTACGCGGCGGCCAGGATGATGCCGAGCGTGGCGATGATCGCGACCGGCTTGTTCACCGTGAAGGTGCCGATCAGCACCAGGAACTCGGAGATGAACGGTGCCGTGCCGGGCAGTGCGAGCGAGGCGAGACCGGCGAAGAAGAGCACCCCGGCGAGCACCGGGACCAGCTTGCCGGCGCCGCCGAAGTCGCTGATGAGCGCCGAGCCACGCCGGGAGATCAGCATGCCGACCACCAGGAAGAGCAGGCCGGTGGCCAGCCCGTGGTTGAGCATGTAGAGCACCGCGCCGGTGCCGGCCTGGGTGGTGAAGGCGAAGATGCCCACCCCGATGAAGCCGAAGTGCGCGATCGAGGTGTACGACACCAGTCGCTTGAGGTCGTTCTGGCCGACCGCCAGCAGCGCGGCGTAGACGATGCCGATCACGCCCAGCGCCAGCGCCCACGGCGCGAACCACTTCGACGCCTCGGGGAACAGCGGCAGGCAGTAACGCAGGATGCCGAACGTGCCGACCTTGTCCAGCACGCCGACGAGCAGCGCCGCCGCACCCGCCGGGGCAGCGCCACCGGCGTCGGGCAGCCAGGTGTGGAACGGGAAGAACGGCGCCTTGATGGCGAACGCGAGGAAGAAGCCGAGGAACAGCCACCGCTCGGTGCCGGTGCTGATGTCGACCTGGGACAGCGCCTGCCAGTCGAAGGTCTTGCCGCCGACCACCCAGAGGCCGATCACCGCGGCCAGCATGAACAGACCGCCGACGAGCGAGTAGAGGAAGAACTTCACCGCCGCGTACTGCCGCTGGTGGCCGCCGTAGCTGCCGATCAGGAAGTACATCGGGACCAGCATGACCTCGAAGAACACGTAGAACAGGAACACGTCGGCGGCCGCGAAGACGCCGATCATCGTGCACTCGAGGACCAGCAGCAGCGCGAAGTAGACCGGCACCGACCGCTTCGACGACTCGGCGTCGTGCCAGGACGCCAGGATCACCAGCGGCACCAGCACCGCGATCAGCATCAGCATCACCAGCGCGATGCCGTCGGCGGCGAAGGTGAAGCTGACGCCCCAGTTCGGGATCCACGAGTACGACTCGCGGAACTGGAACCGGTCACCACCGGTCTTGAAGCTGACCCACATCACCACCGAGAGCACCAGCACGAGCAGCGACCAGGCGAACGCCACCTGCTTGGCCAGCTCCGGCCGGTGGCGCGGCAGGAAGGCCACCACCAGGGCGCCCACCAGTGGCGCCACGGTGAGCACCGAGAGGAACGGGAAGTTGGACATTATGCGGCCTTACCTCCGTCGTCACTGCGTGGTCCGCCGGCGGGGGCGGCCGGAAAGAGGTCGATCACGCCAACCACCCCGCCTGCACCGCCAGGAACGCCGCCATCACCAGCAGCGCACCGGCCAGGATCGAGGTGGCGTACGAGCGGACGAAGCCGGTCTGCATCCGCCGGAGCCGAGCCGAGCCACCGCCGACCGCGGCGGCGAGCCCGTTGACGACCCCGTCGATGCCCCGGTTGTCGAGGTACACCAGCGCCCGGGTGAGGAAGATGCCCGGCTTCTCGAAGACCGCCTCGTTGAACGCGTCGGTGTAGAGGTTGCGTCGGGCGGCGGTGACCAGCACACCGGCCGGCTGCGGCGCGGTGGCCGTACCGGCCCGGAACAGGAACCAGGCCAGGCCGGCGCCGAGCACGGTGACCAGCAGCGACAGGATCGTGATCACCGTGTGGGAGAGCACGCCGTGGGCCTCACCGGCGGCCTCCTCTCCGAGCACCGGCGACAGCCAGGAGGCGACGCCGTCGTTCCAGGCCATCAGGCCGCCGGCCAGCACCGAACCGACCGCCAGCAGGATCAGCGGGATGGTCATCAGCTTCGGCGACTCGTGCGGGTGCTCGATGTCCTCGGTCCACCGCTTCGGGCCGTGGAACGTGAGAACGAACAGTCGCGTCATGTAGAACGCGGTCAGGCCGGCACCGAGCAGCGCCGCGCCGCCGAAGAGCCAGGCGGTCCAGTCCTCCCGCTCGAAGGCGCTCGCGATGATCGGCTCCTTCGAGAAGTAGCCGGAGAGCGGCGGGAGGCCGATGATGGCCAGCCAGCCCATCATGAAGGTCAGCCAGGTGATCTTCATGTGCTTCGAGAGGCCACCGAATCGGCGGATGTCGACCTGGTCCTTCATGCCGTGCATCACCGAGCCGGCACCCAGGAACATGTTGGCCTTGAAGAAGCCGTGCGCCAGCAGGTGGATGATCGCCAGCGCGTACGCGCCACCGCCCAGGCCGACGCCGACGAACATGTAACCGATCTGGCTCACCGTCGACCAGGCGAGCACCCGCTTGATGTCGTCCTTGGCCGCACCGATGACGCAGCCGATCAGCAGGGTGAGCGCGCCGACACTGACGACCACGACCTGCAGCGTCGAGTTCGCGGAGAAGATCGGGTTGGACCGGGCGATCAGGTAGACGCCCGCGGTGACCATGGTGGCCGCGTGGATGAGCGCCGACACCGGGGTCGGACCCTCCATCGCGTCCGGCAACCACGCCTGGAGCGGGAACTGGCCGGACTTGCCAGCCGCGCCGAGCAGCAGCAGCAGACCGAGGACCAGCACGGTCGCGCCGGTCAGCGAGCCGACACCGTTGAACACCTCGTCGTACTGGGTGGTGCCCAGGGTGGCGAACATGATGAAGATGCCGATGGCCAGGCCGGCGTCGCCGACCCGGTTCATCAGGAACGCCTTCTTGCCGGCGGTGGCCGCGCTCGGCCGCTCGGTCCAGAAGGAGATCAGCAGGTACGACGCCAGACCGACGCCCTCCCAGCCGAAGTACAGCATCACGTAGTTGTTGCCGAGTACCAGCAACAGCATCGCAGCGACGAACAGGTTGAAGTACGCGAAGAACCGGCGACGACCCGCGTCGTGCGCCATGTACTCCACCGCGTACAGGTGGATCAGGAAACCCACCCCGGTGATCAGCAGCACGAAGACCGCAGCCAGCGGGTCGAACAGCAGGCCGAAGTCGACGCGCAGGTCACCGACCGCGATGAAGTCCCAGAGGCTCAGCTCGACCGACTTGTTCTCCAGGCCACGCAACTGGAAGAAGAAGGACAGGCCGAGCACGAACGCGGCACCGATGGCGGCCACACCCAACCAGTGCCCCCAGCGGTCGGCCCGCCGGCCGAGCAGCAGCAGGATGGCCGCGCTGAGCAGCGGGATCGCCACCAGCAGCCAGACGCCCCCGAGCAGCCCCGTGGCCTGGGCGTATTCCACAGTCTCTTCCACCGGTGGACCCCTCAGTACTTCAGCAGGTTGGCGTCGTCGACGCTCGCCGAGCGTCGCGTCCGGAAGATGGACATGATGATCGCGAGCCCGACCACGACCTCGGCCGCCGCCACCACCATCACGAAGAACGCCATGATCTGGCCGTTGAGGTCACCGTTGATCCGGCTGAAGGTGACCAGCGTCAGGTTGGCCGCGTTGAGCATCAGCTCCACGCACATGAACAGCACGATCGCGTTGCGCCGGATCAGCACCCCGGCTGCGCCGATGGTGAACAGCACCGCGGCGAGGACGAGGTAGTAGTTCGGCTCGACCGAGAAGAACGATCCCATTACTTGTCCGTCCCCTTCAGCGAGGTCTCCTCGGCGGTCAGCTCGCGCTGCGGAAGGATCGCCGGGGTGCTCCGGTCGGTCAGGCGACCGTCCGGCAGCCGGGCTGGCGTGGCCACCGAGGAGGAGGTCGCGAAGACACCGGGGCCGGGCTTCGGACCGGGGTAGTTGCCCGGGGCGAAGCGCGCACGCATGGTCGACACCTGGTCGACCTTGTCCTGCTTACGCCGCTCGACGTGGGCCAGCACCATGGCGCCGACCGCCGCGGTGATCAGCAGTGCCGAGGTCAGCTCGAACGCGAAGACGTACTTGGTGAACAGCAGCCGGGCGATGCCCTGCACGTTGCCCTCGGCGTTGACCTGCTCCAGGCCGACCGCGGTGGTCCGGTCCAACGCCTGGTAGACGCCGGTGCCGACCAGGCCGGCGAAGCCCAGGCCGAGCACGATCGCGGCGACCCGCTGGCCGCGCAGCGTCTCGATCAGCGAGTCCGTGGAGTCCCGACCGACCAGCATCAGCACGAAGAGGAACAGCATCATGATCGCGCCGGTGTAGACGATGATCTGCACCATGCCGATGAACGGACCGGCCTGGAGCACGTAGAACACGCCCAGGCAGAGCATGGTCAGTACCAGCCACAGCGCCGAGTGCACGGCGTTGCGCGCGGCCACCATCCCGATCCCGCCGAGCAGCGCGAGCGGGGCGAGGATCCAGAAGGTGACCGCCTCGCCGCCGGAGACCGAGTTCGCCGCGGCGAGCACCGTAGACGTGGTCATGCTTTCTCTCCCTTGCCGGCAGCCGCGCGCTGGGCGGCCTGCTCGGCGCCCGGGAACGTCACGCCGGGGTGCTCCTCGACCTGGTAGCGGCCGGGGCCCATCGGGGACGTCTCGGCACCGGCGGAGGTGCCCGGGTTGTCCAGTGCGCCGACGTAGTAGTCCTTCTCGCTGTCACCCAGCCGCATCGGGTGCGGCGGCTGCTCCATGCCCTCGAGCAGCGGCGCGAGCAACTGCTCCTTGGTGAAGATCAGGTCCTGCCGGTTGTCCCGGGCCAGCTCGTACTCGTTGCTCATGGTGAGCGACCGGGTCGGGCAGGCCTCGATGCACAGTCCGCAGAAGATGCAGCGGGCGTAGTTGATCTGGTAGGTGCTGGCGTACCGCTCACCCGGCGAGAAACGCTGCTCGTCGGTGTTGTCGCCGCCCTCGACGTAGATGGCGTCCGCCGGGCAGGCCCAGGCGCACAGCTCGCAGCCGATGCACTTCTCCAGGCCGTCCGGGTGGCGGTTGAGGATGTGCCGCCCGTGGTAGCGCGGCGCCGACACCGGCGGCTTGAACGGGTAGTCGGTGGTGACGACCTTCCTGAACATGTGCGAGAAGGTGACACCGAATCCCTTGAACGTTCCGGTGATCGCGCCCACGTCACACCTCCCTGGAGTCCGAGCCGGCGACGATGTTGGCCGGCTCCCGCTCGGCGACCACGCGCGTGATACGCGGGCTCGGTGGTACCTGTAGATCCATCGGCGGCAGCGGGAAACTCCCGTACGGCCGGTTGTCGACCTGTTCCTGCGTCGTCGGCTTCGGCTGCGGCTTCCGGCTCGGCCAGAAGAGCGTGGCGATGAGCAGGATGCCGGCCGGAATACCGACGGCGATCGCCTTGCCCTCCCAGCTCCAACCCTCGATGGAGCGCAGGCCCGACAGGACCAGGATCCAGACCAGGTTGATCGGCAGCAGCACCTTCCAGCCGAGGCGCATGAACTGGTCGTAGCGCAGCCGGGGCAGCGTGCCACGCAGCCACACGAAGACGAAGACGAGCGCGATCACCTTGCCGAAGAACCAGAGCATCGGCCACCAACCGGAGTTGGCGCCCTCCCAGATGGTGATCGGCCAGGGCGCCCGCCAACCACCGAGGAACAGCGTGGTGGTGACCGCGGACATGGTCACCATCGCCACGTACTCGCTGAGCATGAAGAGGGCGAACTTCAGCGAGCTGTATTCGGTCATGAAGCCGGCGACCAGCTCGGACTCGGCCTCGGGGAGGTCGAACGGCGCCCGGTTGGTCTCACCGACGGTGGCGATGAAGAAGATGATGAAGCTGGGCAGCAGCAGGATCGCGTACCAGCCCGGTGCCGGGATCTCGTAGCCGCCGATGGTCAGTCGCGTGGCGTCGCCCTGGGCGGCGACGATCCCGCTCGTGCTCATCGTGCCCGCGGTCATGAAGACCGCCACGATGGAGAGCCCCATGGCGACCTCGTAGGAGATCATCTGGGCGCTCGACCGCAGACCGCCGAGCAGCGGGTACGTCGAGCCGGAGGCCCAACCACCCAGCACGATGCCGTAGACGCCCATCGACGAGCAGGCGAGCAGCAGCAGCACCGCCACCGGCACGTCGGTGACCTGCAACGGCGTGTGGTGGCCGAAGATGCTCACCATCGGCCCGAACGGGATCACCGACAGGGCGGTGACCGCGCAGATCACCGAGATCGTCGGGGCGAAGAAGTAGACGACCTTGTCGGCCGCCTTCGGGAGGATGTCCTCCTTGAAGGCCATCTTCAGACCGTCGGCGAGCGTCTGCAGCAGGCCGAACGGGCCGACCTGGTTGGGGCCCGGCCGCACCTGCATGTAGCCCACGACGCGCCGCTCGAACCAGACACCGAGCAGGGTGGCCAGCAGACCGAACGCGAACGCAAAGACGATCTTGCCGAGGACCAACCACCACGGATCCCGGCCGAAGTCGGCCAGCGTCGGGTCCTGGGCCAGGTGGATCGCACTCACTGTGCCCGCCTTTCGTTCGCGACTGCGGGGCTCACTCGCTGCGCTCGTTCACTCCTCGCACTCACTGGTTACCCCCAGAACTGAGGAGCGGACCCGGGAGGCCGGTCTCGTCGGCCGCCAGACGCCCGGCCGGAACGGCCGCGGTCGGTGCGGGAACGGAGATCCGGACGACCGCGCCGGACGTCGCCCCGAGGCTGCGTCGCACGGTCGAACCGGGTGAGTTGGTCGGCAACCAGACCACGCCGTCCGGCATCTCGGTGAGCTCGGCCGGCAGGGTCAGCGCGCCCCGGTCGGTGCCGACCGTGACCGCGTCGCCGTCGACCACACCGAGCGCCTCGGCGGTGCCCTTGCCCAGCCGGACGACCGGCGGGCGGGCGGTGCCGGCGAGGTGCTCGTCGCCGTCGGTCAGGGTGCCCAGGTCGACCAGCTGGTGCCAGGTCGCCAGCACGGCCTCCCCGGCGCCCGGGTGCGGCACTCGGCCCGGCGCCACCGACGGAGCGGCCGGCCGGGACGTCCGGGTCGCCGGCAGCGAGCCCAGCTCACGGCGAACGCTCGGCACGTCGGCGGTGCCCAGCCGCACGTCGAGCAGCGCGGCCAGCGCGTCGAGCACCCGACCGTCGGTCATCGCGGAGGTGTTCAGCACCGCCTCGAACGGACGCAGCCGACCCTCCCAGTCCAGGAAGCTGCCGGACTTCTCGACCACCGGGGCGACCGGCAGCACCACGTTCGCCCGCCGGGTCACCGCGCTGGCGCGCAGCTCCAGGCTGACCAGGAACGGCACCGTGTCCAGTGCGGACTCGGCCAGGCGCGGGTCGGCCAGGTCGGCCGGGTCGACGCCACCGACGACCAGCGCACCGAGCTGCCCGTTGGCCGCGGCGGTGAGGATGCCGTCGGTGTCCCGGCCGGCCTGGCTCGGGATCACCCCGGCCGGGATGTCCCACGCCTCACCCAGCTCGGCCCGTGCGGCCGGCTCGGTCACCAGGCGTCCGCCGGGGAGCAGGTTGGGCAGACAACCCGCGTCGACCGCGCCACGGTCACCCGCGCGCCGCGGCACCCACACCAGCTTCGCTCCGGTACGCCGAGCCACGTCCGCGGCGGCGGAGAGCCCACCCGGCACACTGGCCAGTCGCTCACCGACGATCAGGATCGCGCCCGGCGCGCTCAGCGCCTCGGCGACCGTGGCGTGCTCGGCGAGCACGCTGGCCTCCTCGCCCGGCACCACCCGGGCCAGCTTGGCACCGAGCTTCTCCAGGCCGCGGGTGGCGAACGGCGCCAGCGCGTACACCGTCAGGGTCTTCTTCAGGTACGCCTTGCGCAGCCGCAGGAAGAGGATCGGGCACTCCTCCTCCGGCTCCAGGCCGACCAGCACCACCGCCGGCGCGTTCTCCACGTCGGTGTAGGTGACGTCGGTGACCCCGGCGACCGAGCTGGCCAGGAAGTCGGCCTCCTCACGGGAGACCGGCCGGGCCCGGAAGTCGATGTCGTTGGTGTTCAACGCGACCCGGGCGAACTTGGCGTACGCGTAGGCGTCCTCGACGGTCAGCCGACCACCGGTGAGCACCGCCGTGCCCTGTCCGCTCTCCCGAGCCGCGTGCAGCCCTTCGGCGGCCACGGTGAGCGCCTCGCTCCAGGACGCCTCGCGCAGCTCACCGGTGTGCTCGTCGCGGACCAGCGGAGTGGTCAGCCGGTCGGTGGCCCGGGTGTACTGGAAGCCCCAGCGACCCTTGTCGCAGTTCCACTCCTCGTTGACCTCCGGCTCGTCGCCGGCCAGCCGGCGCAGCACCTTGCCGCGCCGCCAGTCGGTGCGCTGCCCGCAGCCGGCCGAGCAGTGCTCGCACACACTCGGGCTGGACACCAGGTCGAACGGGCGGGCCCGGAAGCGGTACTGGGCACCGGTCAGCGCACCCACCGGGCAGATCTGCACGGTGTTGCCGGAGAAGTAGGAGTTGAACGGGACGTCCCCGGCGTCGCCCTCCTCGCCGTAGGCGTCGTCCCGGTAGATGTTGATCTCCTCGGCGGACGACCGGCCCATCAGGTCGATGAACTTGTCGCCGGCGATCTCCTCGGAGAACCGGGTGCACCGCTGGCAGAGCACGCAACGCTCGCGGTCCAGCAGCACCTGGCTGCTGATCGCCATCGGCTTCTCGTACTCCCGCTTGTGCTCGTGGAAGCGCGAGTCGGTGCGGCCGGTGGACATGGCCTGGTTCTGGAGCGGGCACTCACCGCCCTTGTCACACATCGGGCAGTCCAGCGGGTGGTTGAGCAGCAGCAGCTCCATCACCCCCTCCTGCGCCTTCTTGGCCACCGGGGAGGTGATCTGGGTACGCACGACCATGCCGTCGGCGACGGTCTGGGTGCAGGAGGCCACCGGCTTGCGCTGCCCCTCCACCTCGACCAGGCACTGCCGGCACGCGCCGGCCGGGGCCAGCAGCGGGTGGTCGCAGAACCGGGGGATCTCGGTGCCCATCTGCTCGGCGACCCGGATCAACAGCGTCCCCTTGGGAGCGGTGACCTCGACGCCGTCGATGGTGAGGGTGACCGTGTCGGTCTGCTTGGCTACGTCCGTCATCAGTGAGCTCCAACCAGCTGCTTGTCGGAGAGCTTCGGCGCGGTCCGTCCCTCGATGTAGTCGAGGTAGTCCTGCTTGAAGTACTGCAGCGACGAGGTCACCGAACTGGTCGCGCCGTCACCCAGGCCGCAGAACGAGCGGCCGAGGATGTTGTCGCAGGTGTCCAGCAGGGTTTCCAGGTCCTCGTGGGTGCCCTGACCGGCGAGGATCCGCCGGTAGACCCGAACCATCCAGTAGTTGCCCTCGCGGCACGGGGTGCACTTGCCGCACGACTCGTGGTGGTAGAACTCCAGCCACCGGTACGTCGCGTAGACCGGGCAGTCCTGGTCGGAGAAGATCTGGGTGGCCGTGGTGCCCAGGATCGAGCCGGCCGCCGCCACCCCCTCGAAGTCCAGTGGCACGTCCAGGTGCTCGGCGGCGAGCAGCGGGGTGGACGAGCCGCCCGGGGTCCAGAACCGCAGGTTGTGCCCGGGCTGCATGCCACCGGCCAGCTCCAGCAGCTCGCGCAGCGTGACACCCATCGAGCACTCGTACTGGCCCGGGTTGGCGACCCGGCCGGACAGCGAGTAGATCATCGGCCCGGAGGACTTCTCGGTGCCCATGCTCTTCCACCAGTCGGCCCCACCGAGCACGATCGGCGGCACGCTGGCGATGGTGCCGACGTTGTTCACCACCGTCGGGCTCGCGTACAGGCCGTGGGTGGCCGGGAACGGCGGGCGCAGCCGGGGCTGGCCCCGGAACCCCTCCAGCGAGTCCAGCAGTGCCGTCTCCTCGCCGCAGATGTACGCCCCGGCGCCGGAGTGCACCACCAACTCCAGGTCGTAGCCGCTGCGCAGGATGTTGCGGCCGAGGTAGCCCTTGTCGTACGCCTCCTGGACCGCGTTGCGCAGCCGACGCGCGGCGTGCACCGCCTCGCCCCGGATGTAGATGTAGGCGCGGGCGGCCCGGATCGCGTACGACGCGATGATGACGCCCTCGACCAGCGCGTGCGGGTCGTGGGTCATCAGCGGCAGATCCTTGCAGGTGCCCGGCTCGCCCTCGTCGGCGTTGACCACCAGGTAGTGCGGCTTGCCGTCGCCCTGCGGGATGAAGCCCCACTTGAGACCGGTCGGGAAGCCGGCGCCACCCCGGCCCCGCAACCCCGAGTCCTTGATCAACTGAATCAGGTCGTCCGGGTGGGCCTTGAGCGCCTTGCGTAGTGCGGCATAACCGTCGAGCTGCTCGTACGTGCCGATGCGCCAGGCGTCCGGCGACAGCCAGCGCTTGGTCAGCACCGGCGTCAGCTTGGCCACGGTCTCCGGGCGGGGAGTGGTCACTTCTGGGCCCCCGTTTCGTTCGCGTCCGCCGGTCCGGCGCCGTCGGCGTCCGTGCCAGCCTTCGCTTCGGTGAGGTTGCGCTCCTGCGCCCCGGCCTCGTCGCCGGCGGGCTTGCCGTCGCCGGCCGGCGCGTTGGCCGCCACGCCGGCGGCCTCGGCCGACCGCGCGTCGCCAGCCGCGGGCGCGGTGCCGGTGCCGTCCGTCGGGACCTTGGTGCCCGGGGCGTCCGGCACCGCCGTGCCCGCGTCCGGCTGCCGGGTCTCGGCGGTGCGCACCTGCGGCGACTTGTCGTCCGGTGCCTTGACGTCCCGCGTGGTGCTGCCGCTGGCCTCTGCCGGCTTCGCCGGCCCGCTGGCCTCTGCCGGCTTCGCCGGCCCGGCGACCCCGGCCGCCCCGGTCGGGGCGGACGCTCCGTCGCCGCCCTTGACCGGTGCGGCGCTGGCCTCGACGGGCGCCGGCTTGGCGGCCTCCGCCTTCGCCTTCGCCTCAGCGGCGGCCTTGTCGGCCTCGGCCTTGCTGCGGATCGGGGTGTTCGGGTCGAAGCCCGGCACCGAGACGCCGTGCTCCTGCGCCAGCCGCAGCCCGCGCAGGGTGGGCTCACCCGGCCCACCGTCGGCGACCGCGCCCTCGCGCTCGTCGGCGAAACCGGCGAGCTGCACCGCCATCTCCTTGAGGGTGCAGAGCCGGGCACCGCGGGTCGGCATCGGCCGCCCGCCCGCCCGCAGCTCGTCGACGACCCCGACCGCGGTGGACGCGTCCACGCCGTCGAAGAAGTCGTAGTTGACGGTCATCACCGGGCCGTAGTCGCACGCCGCCAGGCACTCGGCGTGCTCCAGCGTGATCGTGCCGTCGGCGGTCGTCTCGTCGTGCCCCACGCCCAGGTGCTCGGAGAGGGTGTCGTAGACCTCCTGCCCACCGAGCACGTTGCACATGGTGTTGGTGCAGACGCTGACCAGGAAGTCACCGGTCGGCTTGCGCTTGTACATCGTGTAGAAGGTGGCCACCGCGCCGACCTGGGCCTTGTTCAGCCCCAGCACCTCGGCGCAGAACGCGACCCCGGCCGGGGAGACGTACCCCTCTTCGGCCTGCACCAGGTGCAGCAGCGGCAGCAACGCCGAGCGGGACCGGTCCGCCGGGTAACGGGCGATGATCTCGCGCGCCCGCTCCCGGGTCTCGTCGGTGAAAGTCGTCGTCGTCATCGGTCACACCCACCCATCACCGGGTCCAACGAGGCGCCGCCGGCGATCACGTCGGCGATCAGGCCGCCCTCGGCCATCGCCGGGAGGGCCTGCAGGTTGACGAAGCTGGGCTCCCGGTAGTGCACCCGGTACGGCCGGGTGCCACCGTCGGAGACCGCGTGCACGCCCAACTCGCCCCGGGGAGCCTCGATGGCGACGTACACCTGGCCCGGCGGAACCCGGAAGCCCTCGGTCACCAGCTTGAAGTGGTGGATCAGCGACTCCATCGACTGACCCATGATCTTCGCGACGTGCTCAAGCGAGTTGCCCATGCCGTCCACGCCGATGGCCAGCTGCGCCGGCCAGGCGATCTTGCGGTCGGCGACCATCACCGGGCCCGGGCGAAGCCGGTCCAGGGCCTGCTCGACCAGCTTCATCGACTCCCGGATCTCGGCGAGCCGGACCTGGTAGCGGCCCCACACGTCACCGTCGGGGTGGGTCGGCACGTCGAACTCGTAGTTCTCGTAACCGCAGTACGGCATGGTCTTGCGCAGGTCCCAGGCGAGACCGGCGGAACGCAGCACCGGCCCGGTGATGCCGAGGGCCACGCAGCCGGTCACGTCCAGCACCGCGACGTTCTTCGTCCGCTCGGTCCAGATCGGCTGGCCGGAGAGCAGGTCCTCGTACTCCTTGAGCTTCTTCGGCATCATCTTGAGGAACTCGCGGATCTTGCGGACCGCGTCGTCCGGCACGTCCTGCGCCACACCGCCCGGCCGGACGTACGCGTGGTTCATCCGCAAGCCGGTGATGGTCTCGAAGATGTCGAGGATGTACTCCCGCTCGCGGAAGCCGTACAGCATGATCGAGATCGCGCCCAGCTCCATGCCGGTGGTGGCCAGCCAGACCAGGTGCGACGAGATCCGGTTGAGCTCCATCATCAGCACGCGGATGGTGGTGGCCCGCTCGGTGATGTCGTCGGTGATGCCCAGCAGCTTCTCGACGGCGAGGGCGTACGCCGTCTCGTTGAAGATCGGGGCGAGGTAGTCCATCCGGGTCACGAACGTCGAGCCCTGAACCCAGTTGCGGTATTCGAGGTTCTTCTCGATGCCGGTGTGCAGGTAGCCGATGACGGACCGGGCCTCGCGGACCGTCTCGCCCTCCAGCTCCAGGATCAGCCGCAGCACCCCGTGCGTGGACGGGTGCTGCGGACCCATGTTGACGATGATCCGCTCGTCGTTGATCGGGTCGGTGCCCGAGACGATCGTGTCCCAGTCCCCACCGGTGACGGTGAAGACCCGACCCTCGTCGGTCTCGTGCTCGCTGGCGTAGTTCGACGTCGTCACAGTGCCCGCCCTCCGTTCACGACTGCGGGGCTCGCAAGCTCACTCCTCGCGCTCACTGGTACGACCTCCGCTCGTTCGGCGGCTGGATCTCCGCGCCCTTGTACTCGACGGGCACGCCGCCGAGCGGGTAGTCCTTGCGCTGCGGGTGACCCTCCCAGTCGTCCGGCATGAGGATCCGGGTCAGGTTGGGGTGGCCGTCGAAGACGATGCCGAACATGTCGTACGCCTCCCGCTCCTGCCAGTCCGCGGTCGGGTAGACGGCGGTCACGCTGGGCAGGTGCGGTGCCTCGACGGAGACCGCGGCCTCCAGCCGGACCCGCCGCCGGTACGTCATCGAGGTCAGCAGGTAGACCACGTGCAGCCGGCGTTCGTCGGCGCCCAGGTAGTCCACGCCGGACACCGACGAGCACAGCTCGAACCGCAGCGCCAGGTCGTCCCGCATCACCTGGCAGACCTCGGCGATCCGCTCCGGGCGCACGTGCAGGGTCAGCTCACCCCGGTCGACCACGACCTTCTCGATCGCGTCGCCGAAGGCGGGGTAGGCCTCCTCCAACGCGTCGCGGACCTCGTCGAAGTAGCCCCCGTACGGCCGGGACGCCTCCTCGATGGGCTGGCGCTGGCGGACCAGACCGCCGTAGCCGGACACGTCACCGGTGCCCTGGTTGCCGAACATCCCGCGACCGGCCGGGCTGGCCGGCGGGAACTCGGCAGGGGCACCACTCGTGGCGCCGGCCGGCACCACCGGCAGCGGTACGCCGCCGTCGTTGGGCTTGTCCGTGGGTGACGTCATTTCGGGCCTACCTGCGGGTGGAGGTGGTTCTGGGCGTTCATCCAGTTCTCGATCCGCAACTGCTCCTCGCGACCCTCGCGGACCGCGCGGGTCCACTCGGCACGCCGGGCCTTGTCGCTGCGGTACGAGGAGGGCATGGAGCCGTAGGGCACGACGGGGACGTCGCCGCGCTCCTGGCGGGCCGCCAGCATCTTGCGGCCGTTCGGGCCCAGCGGCTCATACATGATCTTCTCGCGGAGCTTGAGGATCGCGTCGATGAGCATCTCCGGCCGGGGCGGGCAGCCGGGCAGGTACATGTCGACCGGCACCACGTGGTCGACGCCCTGCACGATGGCGTAGTTGTTGAACATGCCGCCGCTGCTGGCGCAGACGCCCATCGAGAGCACCCAGCGGGGCTCGGCCATCTGGTCGTAGATCTGGCGCAGCACCGGGGCCATCTTCTGACTCACCCGGCCGGCCACGATCATCAGGTCGGCCTGCCGGGGCGACGCCCGGAAGACCTCCATGCCCCAGCGGCCCATGTCGTAGTGCGGACCACCGGCGGCCATCATCTCGATGGCGCAGCAGGCCAGGCCGAAGGTCGCGCCCCACACGGACGACTTCCGGGACCAGTTGACCAGCTTCTCCACCGAGGTGAGCAGGACGCCGGCGGGAAGCTTCTCCTCGATGCCCATCTGACGTTCCTTCCTCAGTCCCAGTCCAGGCCGCCGCGCCGCCACACGTAGGCGTACGCAACGAAGACCGCGACGATGAACAGGACCATCTCCACGAAGCCGAAGATCGGCAGAGCGTCGAACGAGACCGCCCAGGGGTAGAGGAAGATGATCTCGATGTCGAAGACGATGAAGAGCATCGCCGTCAGGTAGAACTTGATCGGGAACCGCCCGCCGCCGACCGGCTGCGGGCTGGGCTCGATGCCGCACTCGTAAGCCTCGAGTTTGGCCTTGTTGTAGCGACGGGGACCGGCGAAGCGGGCGGCGCCGACGGAAAACAGCGAGAACGCCGCGGCGAGGGCGAACAGCCCGATGATCGGTGCGTAAGGCGAGAGCGACATCGTTTTCTCCTGCTCGTCCTTCCCTGCCCTCGGTGCTTGACGAAAATCACACTATTCACGTCCCTCGCAGTGGCAGTCGGCGGGGGTCGATCTTTGTCAGCGTCGGGGCCGTGACCAGCACCGATGCCGTCCTACTTATACGGCTGGCGCGGCCTTCGTCATCGCGTTGATGACCCGGTCCATCGCATCCCCGCCGCGCGGATCGGTCAGGTTGGCCAACAGCTTGAGCACGAAACGCATCAGCGTCGGGTGCGGCATGCCGTGTTTGGTGGCGATCCGCATGATCTCCGGGCGGCCGATCAGTTTCACGAAGATGCCGCCCAGCCGGTAGTAGCCGCCGAGCCGGGCCTTCAGCTCGTTCGGGTACGCCATCAGCGCCCGCTCCCGCTCCGGGCCGGCCGGCCGCGCGAGGGCCTGGACCACTACCTCCGCGGCCAGTTCGCCGGACTCCATCGCGTACGCGATGCCCTCGCCGTTGAACGGGTTGACCATGCCGCCCGAGTCACCGACCAGCAGGACGCCACGGGTGTAGTGCGGCACACGGTTGAAGCCCATCGGCAGCGCGGCGCCCAGGATCGGGCCGTCGGCGTTGGTCTCGTCGGTCATCCCCCAGTCTTCCGGGGTGTTGGCGAGCCAGTCGGTGAGCAGCCGGCGGTAGTTGGTCTTGCCGAACGCCGAGGACGAGTTGAGCACGCCGAGGCCGACGTTGACCCGACCGTCGCCGAGGCCGAAGATCCAGCCGTAGCCGGGCAGCAGGTTGTCGCCGCTGTCCTTGCTGCGCAGCTCCAACCAGGATTCGAGGTAGTTGTCCTCGTGCTTGGCCGGCGAGCGGTAGTAGCGGCGGACGGCCACGCCGATCGGCCGGTCCTCCCGCTTGGCCAGCCCGAGCGCGAGCGGGAAACGGCCGGAGACGCCGTCCGCCGCGACGACCAGCGGGGCGTGGAAGGTGGCCGGCTCCTTGCCCGGGCCGACCTCCGCCTCGACGCCGGTGACCCGGCCGTCGTCGTCGAGCACCGGGCCCAGCACGTTGACGTTGGTGCGCAGCTTCGCGCCGGCCGCCACCGCCTGCTGGGCGAGCAGGTCGTCGAAGTCCAGCCGCGTCCGCACCAGGCCGTAGTTGGGGAAGCTGGCGAGCTCGGGCCAGTCCAGTTCGAGGCGCACCCCGCCACCGATGACCCGCAGGCCGCGGTTGTGCAGCCAGCCCGCCTCGGGCGAGGTGTCCACACCCATCCGGATGAGCTGGCGCACGGCGCGCGGGGTCAACCCGTCGCCGCAGACCTTCTCGCGTGGGAACTCGGTCTTCTCCAGCAACAGCACCCGTACGCCGTGCCGGGCCAGGTGGTACGCAGTCGCTGACCCACCGGGACCGGCGCCCACGACGATGACGTCGGCATCGTGCTCCACCGCGGTCATTCGCGCCTCCTCCCGCACGCTCGTGAAATGCTTCACAAGCCAGACGGGACGAGTGTATGACCGGCGTCATACCAGCGCAGGATCAGGGGTACCTAACTCGCCGATGTGACAGCCCATGACCGTCCACAGCAGTCAGGTGTCAGGCCGGACTGGGGGCGTCCAGCCCCGCATCGACCCGGATGGTCTCCGGCAGATGCTCACGGAGCGCTCCACCCGCCGCCCGATCAAGTGCCGCCAACACCTCGGCGACCACCTGCCGGACCTCCCCCGGATCGGCGCCGGCCAACGCGCGCAACTGCGCGATGAGTTCGGCCGCGTCGTCGTCGGTGGCGGCCACCGGGTCCGCCGGGTCTGCTCCGGTCATGGGATCCAGCGTACGGGGCAAAGTGGACCAAAAACGGATATTCACGAAACCTGAATAATGTCCGCGCCGCCGGTGTGGGTGCCGACCGCTACTCGCGGACGCCCCGGTGCAGGGCCACCACGCCACCGGTCAGGTTGCGCCACGCCACCCGTCCCCACCCGGCCGCGGCGACCCGCCCGGCCAGCGCGGCCTGGTCCGGCCAGGCCCGGACCGACTCGGCGAGATAGACGTACGCCTCGGGGTTGCTCGACACCGCACGGGCGACCGCCGGCAGCGACCGCATCAGGTACGACAGGTAGACCGTCCGGAAGACCGGGTTGACCGGGGTGCTGAACTCGCACACCGCCAGCCGCCCGCCCGGCCGGGTCACCCGTGCCAGCTCCCGCAGGGCCGCATCGGTGTCGTTGACGTTGCGCAGCGCGAAGGAGATGGTCACCGCGTCGAAGCTGGCATCGGCGAACGGCAGTCGCAGCGCGTCTCCGGCCAGCAGCGGCACCTCGGGACGGGACCGCTTGCCGGCGTACAGCATGCCCAGCGACAGGTCGACCCCGACCGCGTACGCCCCCGACTGGGCCAGCTCACGGGTCGAGACGCCGGTCCCGGCGCCCACGTCCAGCACCCGCTCGCCCGGCCGCAACCCGAGCGCCGCCCGGGTGGCCCGACGCCAGGAGCGGTCCTGACCCAGCGAGATCACCGTGTTGGTCAGGTCGTAACGCTCTGCCACGCCGTCGAACATCGCGGCGACCTCGTGCGGCTGCTTGTCCAGGCTGGCTCGCTGGCCCTGCGGAGTACGGCTCACCCCACCACTCTGCCAGCCGTCCATCGACCGACGCTCGGAGGGTGGCGCGGCCCGCACCCCGGGTACGCGAAAGGGCGGGGTGGTAGCCCACCCCGCTCTCGCGTCGTGCCAGGTCCCGTGGCGCCTGCCGGCACGGGTTCGTCCACGCGACCCCGGTCAGCGCGGATTCGTCAGTCGGTCGACTTCTCGTCGTCGGGGGCGACCAGGACGACCTTGCGCCTGCGGGAGAGCACCAGCAGCGCACCGCCCGCGAGCAGGATGATCGCGCCGATGCCGCCGATCAGGCCGGCCTGCACACCCGTGACCGGCAACCCACCGCCGCCACCACCGCCGCCGGCAGCCGGCGAGGTGCTGGTGCCCGGCGTGGCCGTCCCGGTCGGCGTGGGCGTCGCGGTCGGCGTCGGCGTCGCGGTCGGCGTGGGCGTCGCGGTCGGCGTGGGCGTCGCGGTCGGCGTGGGCGTCGGCGTCGGCGTCGGCGTCGCGGTCAGGTCCACGAACGCCTCGAAGGTGGTGTGGTTGTCCATCACGTCGACCTCGGTGAACGCCTTCCGCTGCGCCAGGTTGGCCACCTCCGGCTCCTCCTCGGGCTGCCCTGCGGCACCGTCCAGCCCGTACGCGAAGAGGTCACCCTCGTGCAGCACCGGCTCGGTCACGTCGTCGCCGACGGTCACCCGAACGTCCGAGGTGTAGTACTCGCCGGGCTTCACGACCGCACCGGCGTCCTCGCAGAACAGCTGCTGCTTGTCCTGGAACACCTGCTCGATGCAGCCCTCCGGCTTCTGCGCGAAGGTGACGCCCACCGGCAGGGTCAGACCGTAGAAGACGCCCGTCGCCTTGCGGCTGCCGTTGTTGTAGATCGCCCAGTCCAACGGCACCGTCTCGCCCCGCCGCACCGGACGCAGGTCGGGATCGTCGCCCTGCACGCCGTTCACCACGACGTTGGCCTGGACGTCCTGCACCCAACTGGTCAGGTCGTAGCCGGGCTTGGCGACGGTGATCGCGTGCTCGACCTTGTTGTCGCCACGCTTGGGGTCGACAGTGGTCGACTTGATGGTGACCACCAACGTGCCGGCGTCACCACGACCACCGGTGGAGAACAGCGGAATGCCGAACTCCTCGCTGGTGCCGGCCGGCACGTCGCCGAGCGCGCAGGTGAACGTCTTGCCCTTCACCTGGCAACCGTTCGGCACCACGACGCCGACCATGTTCTTGTCCAACTGGCTGACGTTGGCGGTGTAGCTGACACCCTTGGCGGCGACGGTGCTCCGGCTGTTGTCGACCCGGAACTTGAACGGCTTGGCCTTCGCCGCCTTGACGCCCTTGGCCAACTCGTAGCTGAGCGGCACCAGCGCCAGATCGGCCTGGTCGGCGGCCTGCGCGGGGGCGGCCACGGTGGCCAGGCCACCGGCCGCGAGCAGAGCCACGACACCGGCGCGCGCCAGGGCCGAGCGGTGGAACGCTGTCATCAGTCCCCCGGGGGGTAGGGAAGGAAGAATTGGTTGCGGAACGAGCGGACGCTATCGGAGGTCGATCTCGCACACCAGCATCCGGAGGCGATTTCATCCGTCCGGCCCGAGCTGCGCAGACGGTACGGGCGGGATGGTCACCCATCCCGCCCGTACCGCCGTGCGTTATATGAACGACCCGCAACGGGCCGATGGAGGACGAGCCCACGACGAGGACCGTCAGACCATCCGCCACCAGCACGATCGCGCCCAACTCGGCAACCTACGGTGGCAACGGATACGAGCCGCGACGCTAGCCGTCGCCGATCATCTCCACCACCCCCGCGCCGGGCAGCCTGACGGAGCGGCGACGGGGACCACCCGTACCGCCGGGGCGTTCCGGCGGGAGCATGAGCCGTGGTCAGCCGAACGGCCGGGCGTCGACAGGCGTCAGTTGACCTCGACCAGCGGCAGGGGCCTGCCCGCGCCGCCGCCGGGCAGCGCGATCGAGGAGAAGTGCGAGACCACCCGCTCGTCGGTCGGGTCGTCGGCCGGCGTGTGGTGCACGGCGAGCCGGTTGTAGAGGGTGTCCCGCTGCGCGGGGATCCGGTCCGCCGAGCGAATCATGCCGATCAGCTCGTGCAGGTTGGAGCGGTGCCGCGCACCGGCGGAGGAGATGACGTTCTCCTCCAGCATGATCGAGCCGAGGTCGTCCACACCCATGTGCAACGCGAGCTGGCCGACGTCCTTGCCGGTGGTCAGCCAGGACGCCTGCAGGTGCGGCACCGTCTCGAAGAAGAGCCGGGCCACCGCGACCAACCGCAGGTATTCCAGCGTGGTCGCCTGGGTGCGGCCCTTGAGGTGGTTGTTCTCCGGCTGGTACGTCCACGGGATGAAGGACCGGAAACCCCCGGTACGGTCCTGCACGTCCCGGATCATGCGCAGGTGCTCGATCCGCTCGGCGTGCGTCTCGCCGGTGCCCATCATCATGGTGGCGGTCGACTCGATGCCCTGCCGGTGGGCCAGCTCCATGACCTCCAGCCAGCGCTCGCCCGACTCCTTGAGCGGCGCGATGGCCTTCCGCGGCCGCTCGGGCAGCATCTCCGCGCCGGCACCGGCGATCGAGTCCAGACCGGCGGTCTTGAGCCGGGCGATGGCCTCGTCCAGGCTCACCCCGGAGACCTTCGCCATGTGCAGGATCTCGCTCGGGCCGATCGAGTGGATGACCAACTGCGGGTACGCCTGCTTGACCGAGGAGAACAGCTCCTCGTAGTACTCCACGCCGTAGTCCGGGTGGTGCCCGCCCTGCAGCATCACCTGGGTCGCGCCCAGCTCGACCGCCTCGCCGCACCGGCGCAGGATCTCCTCGGTCGGGTGGGTCCACCCTTCCTTGTGCTTGGGGGCTCGGTAGAACGCGCAGAACTTGCAGGCCGTCACGCAGACGTTCGTGTAGTTGATGTTGCGGTCGATCAGGTAGGTGACGACGTTGTCCGGGTAGCGCCGCCGGCGTACCGCGTCCGCCGCCTCGCCCAATGCGTGGAAGGGCGCCTCGGTGTAGAGCAGCAGCGCCTCCTCGGGCGTGATCCGCCCGCCGTCCGCGCCACGCTGCAGGATGTCGTCGATCTCCCGGCTCACCGTCACACCCCGAGCCTACGTCGACCCCTGGCGCACCTCTCGGCCCGGTGACGTGGATGTGACCTCGACTGGACGCCTACCTGGTGCTGGGCTATGGGCAGCCCGGTTAAAGGCGTCCGTGCAACGCGTCAGCAGGGAGTCGCAGCAGGTCTGATGAAACGCGAGACCCGACTCACCCACCGTCCGGAAGGCTGCCGGGTCCACTTCCAAAGGAGCTACTGCCCCTGGCAGTCGCAGGCTACCCCTGTCCGGAGCTTGCGAACGAGGAATTGGCCCGTTCCGTCTGCCGCGCCCGTCCGACCCCTCGTGGGCGGGACCGGTCGCCCCGGTTGGCGCCTGGACACCAAAACGTGCTCTGGAAACACTCAGGCGGGCCAGAATGTCAGTTCTTGACGCCTGAAGCCACAAGACCGGGTATTGTAATAGTTGTTCCGGGGATTAGGAGTTGAGCTAGAGAATGCTGCTGCGCTTCCGGGTGACCAACTTCGCCTCCCTCCGCGACGAGGCCGAGCTGAGCCTCATCGCCGCCGACGAGCACCCGGGCCTCGCCGTCCGGCCGGTGCCGCGGGAGAAGCTGTCCGTTCTGCCCGTGGCAGGCATCTTCGGCCCGAACGCCTCAGGCAAGTCCAACATCGTCAAGGCCCTCGGCTTTGCGCGCGACGCGGTTCGACTGTCCCACCAGCGTTGGCTACCGGAAGAACCGATCCCGGGTCGCTGGCCGTTCCGACTCGACCACGAGAGCGGGAACCTGCCGAGCGAGTTCGTCTTCGACTTCGTCGTCGAGAACGTCAGGTACGAGTTCGGCTTCTCACTGGACGACGAGGTAGTCCGACAGGAGTGGCTGTATGCCTTCCCGAAGGGCCGGCGGCAGATCTACCTTGAGCGCGACGGCGGGTCACTGCACTTCGGGAACAACTTGACCGGTCCGCGCGAGTTGATCGCGGAGACTGTCCGACCAAACAGCCTCTTCCTCTCCGCGGCAGCCACGCTGAACCACCCACAGTTGAGCAAGATCTACCGCTGGTTCAGTCCTCGTCAGATGATCGCCTCGGGCGACGTGTCGATCGCTCGGCCTCCACACCTCCTACCAGACGATCGAATGCTCGCGCTCCTCCGATTCGCGGATCTGGGCATCGTTGGCGCGGCGCTCGTTCAGCGGGAGCCAGAGCCTGGCACTGGCCCAGCAGAGCCGCAGATTGAGCTTGTGCACTCGGCACACACCGAGGACGGGAAAGCAACTCTGCCTTGGCAGTGGGAGTCCGCCGGCACCCGCAGCTGGTTCGACCTTCTACAACTGGCGGTGCGGGCACTCGACGCTGGCGGGCTGCTGGCCGTCGACGACCTGGGCAGCGAACTGCATCCGCTCCTCACAACCGAACTGATTCGCCTCTTCCACGAGCCGGATACCAACCCGCGTGGTGCACAGCTCATCTTCAACAGCCATGACGTCGGCCTCCTCGGCCGCCACCGGAATCTCCGACTCAACCGGGACCAGGTCTGGCTCACCGAGAAGGACAGCGGTGGCGCGACGCGGCTCTACCCCCTCAGCGAGTTCCGGGTACGCGGCGGCCTCGACGATGTCGAGGGCAGGTACCTGAAGGGTCGCTATGGTGCCGTGCCCTTCCTGGACCATGAGGTGCTGGACCTCCTCGTTCCGCCGACGCGCGCTGCCTGAGCACCACCAGTCGAAAACTTCAAGCTTTGAGGCACTGGCAATTGAAGTCTGGCGGCACAGTGCCTAGGGTTTACCCATGCCCCTCGTCGACGTGCGCTACTTCTCGGCCGCCGGCTGATGGCCCGCCCCGGCAAGCCGCTGCGCCGCCAGCCCGGAACCCGGCAGGAGCGCAAGACCTACCTGGTCTGCTGCGAAGGCGAGAACACCGAGCCCCTGTACTTCAAGGGTCTGCGCCGCGAGCTACGGGCGGGCAATGTGCGGATCGAAGTCTTCTCCGGCCACGGTGAGCCGTACGGCGTTGTCGAGAAGGCCGTCGCGGAGGCCAACCGGGCTGCCACCCAGGGTGACGGTTACGACGAGGTCTGGTGTGTCTTCGACGTCGAAGCTCCGGAAGCACACGCCCGCCTCAGCGCGGCGCTCGCACTGGCCGCGAGGCACGGCGTCAACTGCGCTATCTCCAACCCCTGCTTCGAGGTCTACCTCCTCCTTCACTACGAGGAGCTGTCCTACCTGACGTCCAACGAGGCGTGTCGCCGGCTGGAACGACACCCGTGCGGTTATCGCCGACGCGGCAAGCTCTTGGACTTCGAGGCGCTTAGAGCGAGCCGTCCTGACGCGTTCCGTCGGGCGGCGCGACTGGACAGGCTGAGCGCAGGCCGGCCGTTGGCCGACAGGAATCCCTCGACCTCGGTGCCAGGCCTGGTGACCGCGCTGGAGTCCGACGCGGCCACCAACAAGTTTTCCCAGAGAACGGCCTGAGGAGCACACCGTGCCAATGCACAAGATCGAAATCGACGACCAGGTTTACGCCCTGCTTCAGCAGCACGCGGAGCCCTTCGTCGATCGGGAGAACGACGTGCTCCGCCGGTTGCTGGGGCTCGACCTCGGCCCCGAGAAAGCGAAGGAAGATCGGCGGCCGGGCGGAGACCTCATGGGTCTAATCGAAGCCAATCTGCTGATCCCCGGCGACGAACTCATCCACGTTCAGTCACGGAAGGGCAGGACGCACCGGGCGGTGGTCACCACAGATGGGCACCTCCGCCTTCCCGACGGGTCCACCTATGCGAAGCCTTCGCCGGCGCTGAAGGCGTGCGTCGGGCACGACATCAACGGCTGGGGGCAGTGGACCCACGTCCGGAGCAATGAGCCACTTCAGGTGCTCCGCGAGGAACTGTTGCACCGGTCTGAGTCCGTCAGGCGTCGTAGTCGACCGTGAGCTTGTCGGTGGTCGGGCTCGACTGGCAGGTCAGCACGTAGCCGGCGGCCAACTCGTCCGGCTCCAGCGCGTAGTTGCGGGCCATCGTGACCGACCCGTCGACGACCTTCGCCTTGCAGGTCGAGCAGACACCACCCTTGCAGGCGTACGGCAGCTCGCCTCGCACCTTCAGCGCGGCGTCCAACACCCGCTCCTCGCGCCCCATGGTGAAGCTCGACGACCGCCCGTCCAGCACGATGGTCACCTCGGTCCCGGCACCGGCCTGGTCGACAGGCCGGCGGACCGGCTCCGGCGGCGCGTCGACGTGGAACAGTTCGGTGTGCACCGCCGACTCGGGCAGCCCTTGACCGGTCAACACGTCCCGGACGTCGACCACCATGCCGTACGGGCCGCAGAGGAACCACTCCTCGATCAGGTCGCCCGGCACGATGCTGCCGAGCAACCGACCCAGCCGTTCCGCGTCGATCCGCCCGGAGAGCAGCGGAGACTCGCCCTGCTCCCGGGAGAGCACGTGCACCAGGTGCAGCCGGGTGGGATAGCGGTCCTTCAGGTCGGCCAACTCCTCGGCGAACATCACCGTGTTCGCCGTGCGGTTGCCGTACACCAGGGTGAAGGTGCTGGCCGGCTCGACGGCCAGGGCGGTCGCGACCAGCCCGAGCACCGGGGTGATGCCGGAGCCCGCGACGACCGCGCCGTAGTGCCGCACCCGGTCCGGCGCGAACGCCGTGGTGAACGTGCCGAGCGGCGGCAGCACCTCGACCGTGTCGCCACTGCGCAGCGCCCCGCAGGCGAACGCCGAGAACGCGCCGCCGGGAACCTCCCGCACCCCGATCCGCAACCGGCCGTGCCGGGCCAGGTCGTCGGGGGTCGAGCAGATCGAGTACGACCGGCGCACGTCCGTGCCGTCCTCGGCCACGCGACGGACGGTGAGGTGCTGACCGGCTCGGAACGCGAAGGTGTCCCGCAACTCCTTGGGTACGGCGAAGGTCACCGCCACGGAATCGTCGGTGAGCCGGTCGACGGCGGCGACCGACAACGGGTGGAAGACCGGCCGTCGGCGGACCGGGCGGGTGATGGTGACAGTCACAGCGCCTTCAGGTGGTCGAAGGGTTCGGAGCAGGAGCGGCACCGCCACAGCGCCTTGCACGCGGTGGAACCGAACCGGCTGACCTGCTCGGTCTCCGGTGATCCGCACTGGGGGCAGCGGACCGCGAGGGTCAGCGACACGACCCCGGCAGCAGGTGCCGGACCCGGCGGCGCGATCCCGGCGGCGGCGAGCTTCGCCCGCCCGTCCGCGGAGATCCAGTCGGTGCTCCACGGTGGGCTGAAGACGGTGCGGATCTCGGCGTCGGGGTGACCCGCCACCGCGAGCGCGCGGCGGATGTCGGCACGGATCACGTCCATCGCCGGGCAGCCGGTGTAGGTCGGGGTGATGGTGACGGTGACCCGGCCACTGGCCGGATCCTCCTCGACGGCCCGCAGGATGCCCAACTCGTCGATGGTGATGACCCGGATCTCCGGGTCCACCACCGACGCGGCCGCCTCCCTGGGGTTCACCAGGTCGCCCCGGGGTGGGCGCGGTGCAGCACCTGCATCTCGGCGAGCAGGTAGGCCAGGTGCTCGGTGTGCACACCGGTCCGTCCGCCACCCGGCGCCCAGCCGCTCCCCGGCCGGCTGAGCGTCGCCTCGGTCAGCACCGCGCCGACGGTCTCGTCGAACGCCGGCCGCAGGGTGGCCGGGTCGACCGGAGCCGCCGGGTCCGCGACGAACAGCTCATGGGTGTACGGCCACACCTGGTCGACCGCCGTCTGCATCCGACGGTGCGACTCCTCGGTGCCGTCGCCGAGCCGCTTCATCCACAGCGCGCCGTGGTCCAGGTGGTACGCCGACTCCTTGCGCGCCTTGGCGCCGATCGCGGCCAACCGCTCGTCCGCGCAGTCGACCAGCGCCGTGTACAGCGGCAGCTGGTACGCCGCCAGGAAGAACAGCTTCGCCACCGTCACCGCGAAGTCGCCGTTGGGCAGCTCGACCAGGAGCGCGTTGCGGAACTCACGGTCGTCGCGCAGGTACGCCAACGCGTCCTCGTCCCGGCCCGCGCCCTCCAACTCACCCGCGTACGACAACAGCAGGCGGGCCGCGCCGAGCTGGTCGAGGGCGATGTTGGCCAGCGCGATGTCCTCTTCCATCTCCGGCGCGCGGGTGGTCCACTCGGCCAGCCGCTGCGCCGCGATCAGCGCGTCGTCGGCGAGGCCGAGGGTGAAGTCGAAGGGACCGTTCACGAAGCCACCTCGATGCGCTCGGCGGTGTCGCGAAGCGCCGCGTTGCTGAGCTGGCTGGTTCGCTCGCTCCGCTCGCTTCCCGCCACCACCTCGCTGCGCTCGGCGGCGACGCGAAGCGCCCCGCTGCTGAGCTGGCTGGTTCGCTCGCTCCGCTCGCTCACAGGTGAGCCACCCCGTCCGGCACCTCGTAGAAGGTGGGGTGGCGGTAGACCTTGTCGGCCGCCGGGTCGAAGAAGGCGTCCTTCTCGTCCGGGCTGGACGCGGTGATCGCGCTGGCCGGCACCACCCAGATCGACACACCCTCCTGGCGGCGGGTGTAGAGATCCCGGGCGTTGCGCAGGGCCAGCTCGGCGTCGGGGGCGTGCAGGCTGCCGACGTGGGTGTGCGACAGCCCGCGTCGGGCCCGCACGAAGACCTCCCAGAGAGGGGTGTGTGGCGTCATGCTGCGGCCGTCTCCTTCTGTCCCGCCCGCTTCGCGGCGTACGCCGCGGCGGCCTCGCGTACCCATGCGCCGTCGGCGTGCGCGGCCCGGCGGTGGGCGATCCGTTCCCGGTTGCACGGCCCGTTGCCGGAGATCACGCGCATCAGCTCGTCGTAGTCCGGCTGGGTGTAGTCGTACGCCTGCCGCTCCTCGTTCCAGCGCAGGTCCGCGTCGGGGATGCGGAGCCCGAGGACCTCGGCCTGCTGGACGCACATGTCGACGAAACGCTGACGCAGGTCGTCGTTGGAGAAACGCTTGATCTTCCAGGCCATCGACTGCGCGGAGTGGGTGGAGTCGCCGTCCGGCGGGCCGAACATGGCCAGCGACGGGTACCACCAGCGGTCCACCGCGTCCTGAGCCATCGCCTGTTGCCCCGGGGTGCCGTGCGCCAGGGTGTGCAGGATCTCGTAGCCCTGCCGCTGGTGGAACGACTCCTCCTTGCAGACCCGGATCATCGCGCGGGCGTACGGACCGTACGAGCAGCGACACAGCGGCACCTGGTTGACGATCGCCGCACCGTCCACCAGCCACCCGATCGCGCCCACGTCGGCCCAGCTCAGAGTGGGGTAGTTGAAGATCGAGCTGTACTTCTGCTTCTCGTCGAGCAGTAGCTGGACCAGCTCGTCGCGGCTGATGCCGAGGGTTTCGGCGGCGGCGTAGAGGTAGAGGCCGTGGCCCGCCTCGTCCTGCACCTTGGCCAGCAGGATGGCCTTGCGCTTGAGCGACGGGGCCCGGCTGATCCAGTTGCCCTCCGGCTGCATCCCGATGATCTCGGAGTGGGCGTGCTGGGCGATCTGCCGAATCAACGTCCGTCGGTACGCGTCGGGCATCCAGTCCCGTGGCTCGATCTTCTGCTCCGCGTCGACGACCTCGGCGAAGTACGCGGCGAGGTCCTCCGTGGGGGTGGGGCCACCACGTCGCCCGCGTGCTGCCGCCGCGCGCAGCTCGGCTTCGGCGGCCTCGACCTCGCCCAGCAGGCCGCTGCCGGGCCCCTCGTCCGGGGCGCCGTCCGGGGCGGAGAAGTCGTTGCCATACATGAGGCTAAGTGTTACAGCTTGCACCACGATGCGCCAGGGGGTGTAACAGGAATCCGAGGATCCCATCCGTAACGGAATGAGCGCTTTACGTCACCTCGGACCGTCGAACGTGGCCGTGACTTAGGCCACGAAACAAAGGTGAATCCACTCAATAACCGCATACCGGCCCCATATCCCGCCTTTATCGCAGGTTGCCTAGTGTCGAGGTCTGGCGGGTCCGACAACCGGACGTAGACTTTCGCCGTCACACCGATCGGCTTCAGACGATTGCCGCGAAGGACAGAGGCCACCTCCCCCGGCCTCGGCGATCGGCCGATCCTTCCGGACAACAAGCCGGTCCCCCCGGCCCTGACACCTGGAGCTCACCCACTCATGCGATCCCGCGTGACCATGGTGCTCGCCATAACGGCGGTGCTGCTCGGCGGCGTCCTCCTGGTCCCCGCCGCGTACGCCCGGCTCTCCGACGGCGACAGCAGCGGAGGCGGAGGCGGCGCCTCGACCGTCGCCGCGCCCGCGCCCGCCCCACCACCGCCGCCCACGCTGGCGGCCGGCCCGGTGTCGGTGACCTTCAAGGGCGACTTCTTCTCCTGGGCACTGCTGGACCGGCAGACGGGCAAGATCTCCGGATCACCGAACATGGCCGCGACCAGCTCGACCGAGTCGATGCTCAAGGCGTGGATCGTCTCGGACTATCTGCGGCAGCTCAAGGACAAGGAGCCAACCGCAGCGTTGAAGGAGGCGGCCCGGCTCGCCATCGTCGAGAGCAACGACACTGCGGCCAACAAGGTCCACGCTGCCGCGGGCGGCTCGTACAAGGCATCCAAGAGCAGCACGCCCGACGCGGTGATCCAGCGGGCTATCAAGATCTGCGGGCTGACCGACACCAAGCGCGGCAACGTCGAGCCGTACACCGGCTGGTGGAGCTTCACGCGGATGTCCCCCCGCGACGCGGTCCGGCTCGGCGACTGCATCGCGGACGGCAAGGCCGCCGGACCCAAGTGGACCGCGTGGGTGCTGGACCAGATGAGCAAGGTCAAGGGCACCACCGCCGCGAAGGACCAGAAGCCCAAATCCGGCGGTGGCCGCTGGGGGATCATCGACGGCCTGCCCAAGTCGATCACCGCTCAGGGCCCGGTCAGCATCAAGAACGGTTGGACCCCGATCAACTACGACGGCAACTGGCACGTCAACTGCCTGGCCGTCAACGACAAGTGGAGCCTCGCGGTGATGCTGCGTTATCCGCAGAGCAGCGGTCTGGACTACGGCGCGAAGGTCTGTGCGAGCGTGGCGACCCAGTTGGTCACCCCGCAGCCCGGTGCCGCGCTCAAGGTGCCGCAGCAGCCGGTTGGGAAGCTCTGATGGCCGGCAACCGTCGGGCCACCCGGCGCCAGGGCGCTGACGCATCCCCGCTTCGGCTGGTCGCGATCGCGGTCATTCTGATCGGGTTGGTGTTGGTGTCACTGCGGCTGCTGCCCGGGTCGCCGTTCGAGTCGGCTGCCGCCGCCAAGTGGGGCGACGCCGGCACGACGACAAGCGATCGGTCCACCGGTAAGGCCACCGACCGCAGCGCCCGCCAGCCGGCCCCACCGTCGCCGAGCCCCAGCCCCTCGTTGGAGCCGCTGCCGTTCGTGGCGAAGAACCTCGACCTGGACATCGAGGGCTGGTACTCCTGGAGCGTGCTGGACCGCCGGACCGGGCAGATCATCGGCTCCAAGAACATGGGCGAGACCAGCACCACCGCCTCAATGATCAAGTCGTGGATCGTCGCCGACTACCTGCGTCGCTCGGCCGACGTCGGGCAGACCCCGAGCGACGCGAAGCTAGCCGACGCGACGCGGATCATCCGGGACAGCGACAACACCCGGGCGGAACAGTTCTACAACCAGGTCGGCCGGGACGCCTCGATCAAGCGGCTCATCTCCATGTGCAAGCTGACCGACAGCAGCGTCGCCCCCGACAAGGGCTGGTCCCGGACGGCACTGTCCCCGCGGGACACGGCCCGACTGGGCAACTGCATCGCCACCGGCACCGCCGCCGGGCCGAAGTGGACCAAGTGGCTGCTCAACGAGATGAAGCTGGTGCGCGGCGCCGGTGACTTCGGCATCCGCAAGGCCTTCCCGGCCGCCGAGCAGAAGCAGATCGCCATCAAGAACGGGTGGATCGACCGGACCAAAGAGCAGGAGATGCACATCAACTGCCTGGCCATCGGCGACACCTGGACGATGGGCGTGATGGTCAAGTACCCGATCAACCTGGGCTACGACTACGGCATGAAGAACTGCGAGAAGATCACCGAGGCGTTGCTGCGCCCCGGCGTCTGAGCCGCGCTCACCTTCCCGTCGCCCCGCCCGACCAGGCTGCTGGTCGGGCGGCTCGCGTTCCGGCCCACCGCGCGGTCGGGTCCGGTCTTCGCTCAGCCGGCGAAGAACTCCGGGCCGCCGTCCGGCAGCGCCGGTGCCTCGCCGATCGCGGTGGCCCGCCGGGCCCACTCGCGCAGACCGGCGACCTGGCGTTCACCGAGGGAGAAGTCCAGGGTCCGGAAGTACGTGGCCAGGGTTGCCGCGTCGAACGTCTCCCAGCGCGCCGCCGCCGCGGCGACCTGGTCCAACTCGGCCAGGCAGAGGTCCCGCGAGCGCAGGAAAGCCTCGTGCACCTCCTTGACCATGCCCGGGTGGGCGGCGGCGAAGTCACGGCGGACCGCCCAGACCGCGAAGACCATCGGCAGCCCCGTCCACTCCCGCCACGCCTGCCCGAGGTCGGTGACGGTGAGACCCCGCTGCGGCGCCTCGTAGTACGCCCGGAGCGCCACGTCCCCGATCAGCACCGCGGCGTCGGCCTCCAGCAGCATCTGGGTCAGGTCCGGCGGGCAACGGAAGTACTCGGGCCGCACGTTGTACTGCTCGGTGAGCAGCAGCTGGGCCAGCATGACCCCGGTCCGCGACGTCGAGCCGAGCGCCACCCGGGCGCCGTCCAACTCGTCGAGGGGTCGGGTGGAGACCATGTTGACCGAGAGCACCGGCCCGTCACTGCCCACCGCCAGATCCGGCAGGAGCAGCAACTCGTCGGCGTGCTTCAGGTACTCCAGCAGCGTGATCGGACCGATGTCGAGGTCCCCGGCGACCAGTGCCGCGCTCAACCGGTCCGGCGAATCCTTGTGCAGGTCGACGTCGAGCAGGGCACCGGAGCGCATCAGACCCCAGTAGATCGGCAGGCAGTTCAGGAACTGGATGTGCCCGACCCGCGGGCGTGCGATGCGCTCAACCATGACCCGACCGTATCCCCGGCCTCCCGCGCCGGCTCGGCGGGCCGGCCCGAAGTGGCCAACCCCGCACCGCGGTGTCGCCCGTCGGCCTCGCCCGACGACGGCCGTCGTACCGCGCGGGCAACGACCGGCACGAAGACCAGCACCACCAGGAGACCCGCCACGCCCGCTCCGGCGATCAGTGGGCGGGGCGGAACAGCCGTGAGCAGCGCGCCGCCGATCAGATAGCCGGCCATCGAGCCACCCTGCACCGCCGCGCCGTAGCTGGCGTACGCCCGGCCGCGCATCGCCTCCGGCACCCGGCGGCTGGTGAGCAGGTTGGCGAAGACGTTCTCGCCGCCGTTCGCCGCGCCAGCCACCAGCCAGAGCGGCACCAGCACACCGGCCGTCGGCACCCCTGCGGCGAACAGCACCAGCAGGCTGCACACGGCCAGGCTCACCAGTACCCCACGGATGAGAGCCGCGTCGTCGTCGAACCGGCGGGCGAGTCGCGCGGCGAGCCAGCTACCGGGCAGCATGCCGGCCATCCAGGCCGCACCCACCAGGCCGTAGGTGGTCGCCGAACCGTGCAGCGTCTCCCGGATGAAGAAGACCTCGATCACGTTGATGCCGCCGATCGCCGCGATCACCACCGCGGTGCTCGTGACCATGACCAGCATCAGCGGGTCACGACGCAGTCGCCAGCCCAGGTTCGTACCCCTCGGGTCGGCCGTGCGGTCAGGGCTGGACCCTCCCGCCTGCCCAGCCACGACGGCGGCGGGCCGCCGGCCTCCACGCCGGGTCCGCAGCAGCAGGCCCGCGACCACCAGCGCCAGGTAGGTCGCGGCATCGAGAAGCAGGGGTACGCGGGTGCCGAACTGCCCCACCAGCAGGCCGGCCAGCACCGGCCCACCGAGCGCGCCGAGGGAGACGGCGTTCTGACTGATCGCACTGGCCCGTGGCAGGTCAGCGGGGCGGACCATCGCTGGCAACAGCGCCGCCAGGCAGGGCTGGGTCACCGCGAGCCCGCAGGCGAGCAGCGCGACGAGGCTCACGACCACGATCGGGTGCTCGGCGACGGCGAGCAGCGTGCAGATCACCGCCTGCGCAAGACCAACGGTCACCAGCAGTGCGCGGCTGTCCACCCGGTCGACGAGCCGACCGGTGAGCGGGGCGAGCACGACCAGAGGCAGGGTGGCCGCGAGCAGGAGCCCCGAGACGGCAAGTCCTCCCGCACCGGCACCCTGCAACGCCAGCGCGAGCGCGGTAGCGGCCAGAAAATCGCCGCAGATCGTGGTGCCACGCGCGGTGGCGGCGAGCCAGACGTCCGGCCAGCGCGATGCCTCAGTTGTGAAGGACATACTTCGAAAATAATCCTTCACAACTTGTTCGCGCAAGGGGCGTCAGGCCAGCGGCACCGTCCGGTACTGCACAGCGACCGAACGCGCCCCCGAGGGCGGATCGGCCTGACGCCGTCGCGCCTGGTACGGCCGAAGCAGCGCCATGACCGCCTCGTTCAGCCCGCTCAACTCCTCGGCGGTCAGCAGCAGCAACGTGTCGGTGAACAGCGCCGTGTCGTACCACTCCGCCGGCTCGTCCCCGGCGCGCCGCAACCAGTCCCGGGTCCGCTCCATACCCCGGACCGCATGCGCCTCCACCAGCGCCTGCTCCGCGGCGCGCGCCTCAGGCCCGGCATCACGACCGGCCTCGACCAGCACACTCGAACTCGACACGCGCCACAGCCGCTCGCGCGCGTCCCCACGACTCGGCGCCTGCTCGACCAGACCGAACTTCGCCAACGCCCGCAGGTGATAACTGGTGGCGCTCGGCGACAGCCCGACGATCTCGGCGCACTCGGTGGCAGTCCCGCCGCTCTCGCGGCTGTTCAGGTACTCCATGATCGCAATCCGGGCCGGATGCGCCATCGCCCGCATCACCTGCGGGTCACTGATCGTCATCCGACGTGAATCGGGGCGGGCATCGGTCATGACCCCATGATCCCGGCCGGCCTCCCGACCCGCCACCACCCCCGCGTCGGCCGACCTGGCCTCTTCGGCGATCGCCCCAGCTTTCGACAGCAGCCCAGGCGGCGTGGCACACGGGGGTGGCGCGGCGCGGGCCGCACGGGCAAGCAGCGCGGGCGGGCGGCACGCGGCGGGCGGCACGCGGCAAGCAGCGCGGGCCAGCGGCACGCGGCGGGCGGCGTGGGCGATGCCGCGCTCGCGCATTGCTCTGCCCGGAGCTTGCCCACGGGGCCCGTCACGTCCGTCCGCCGCGTCCGTCCCGCCCTGCGCCGCGCCCGCCGTCGACCCTGCCGCCTCACACCTCCGCACAGCGAACAGCAGCCGGCCGACCGAGACGACCCGACAATGCATCTGGTCAGCATTGATCAACGCGGATCGAAAGTGTCGTACATGCGTTCTATTCTGTCTTCATGTTGAGGGCGTTGGCGCAGGCAGGCGATGCCGTCGACGACTGCGCCCACGCCTCGCTGTGGGGGCTCGCCGACGACGAGTTGCTCGCGTCGCTCGACGCGGCGCACGTGCTGGCGCAGCGGCTGGCCACCGTCCAGCTCGGCCTGGTGCGCGAGTTGGACAGTCGCGGCCTGGCGGTCGCCCAGGGCGCCTCGTCCACTGCCACCTGGCTGCGGGAGCGGCTCCGGCTCACCAGTCGATCCGCCCGCCAACTGGTCCAGCTCGCCAGCACCGTCGACGACGCCCCACCGGCGGTGCGTGACGCGCTGCTCAGCGGTGCGATGTCCGTCGAGCAGGGTCGGGTGGTGGCCGAGACGATCGCCGCCCTTCCACCGGAGGCCGGCCCGGAGGTGGCGGACAAGGCCACCCAGCTGCTGGTCGACTGGGCCGACCGCTTCGATCCGACCATCCTGAGCCGGCTCGGGGAGCGCGTCCTCACGCACGTCGCACCGGACCTGGCCGACCAGGCTGAGCTGGCCGCCCTCAAACGCGCCACCGAGCGCGCCGAGGCCCGCCGGCATGTCACGCTCTCCGAGCAGCAGAACGGGCAGGTACGCCTCAGCGGCAACCTCGACACGGAAACCGCCAGCCTGCTGCGAGAGGCGATCGATCCGCTCTGCACCCCGGCCGGTGAGCACGATGACCGCAGTCCTGGCCAGCGCCGGGCGGATGCGCTGGGCGAGGTCTGTCGGCTCGCGCTGCGCACCGGTGAGCTGCCCGACAACGGTGGCGACCGGCCGCAGCTCGTGGTGACCGTCTCGCTGGACGAGTTGGTCAACGGCGTACGCGCCGGCACCCTGGAGACCGGCGAATCCCTCACGCCCGGCGCGATCCGCCGTCTCGCGTGCGACGCGGGCGTGCTGCCTGCGGTGCTGGGCGGCAACAGCCAGGTCCTGGACGTCGGACGTCAGCGCCGGCTCTTCAGCGGGCCGTTGCGCCGTGCACTGGTGCTACGCGACGGCGGCTGCGCCTTTCCTGGCTGTGATCGGCCGCCCCGATGGTGCGATGGTCACCACGTCCGGCACTGGGCGGACGGTGGTGTGACAGCACTGGGCAACGCCGTGCTGCTCTGCGGTTACCACCACCGGCTCGTCCACCGCGGCGACTGGACGATCCGCATCGCGCCCGACGGTCGACCCGACTTCCTCCCGCCCAGCTGGCTCGACCCGCTGCGGAGACCACGGCGCAACCTCTACCACCGGCGCTGCTGATACCGGCAAACATGCCTCCGCCACCCCGACACCGGGACCAACCACCTGGGTCGATCCTCGACGCCACCAGCACATCGGCGCGCTCACACGTCCGCGCTCCCCTACCCGCCCGCCTCACCCCTCCCCGCGTTCGCCTGCCCGCGCTCGCGCAGCCCTGCCCTTCCACCTCACCCCTCCCCGCGTTCGCGTGCCCGCGCTCGCGCCCTGCCCTTCCACCTCACCCCTCCCCACGTTCGCGTGCCCGCGCCCGGGCAACCCTGCCCGGCGACACCCGGACCACGGCACCGGCCGACACGCCAACATCCACAGCACCGGCCGAGCCGCCGACAGGCGCACCAACGGCACCGCCCACCCCGGCGACACCCACATCACAAGCGCCGGCCCACCGGGGCGACACGCGCACCAGTGCACCGCTCGCCCGGCGACACGCCATCTCGCACGGGTGGTCGTGTGGGTAATTCGGTGGAAGGAACCGCGGTGGGCGCGTAGGGTTGCAGGCCGCTTGACGGCCAAGGTGAGCTGCACCGGAACGGACGTCTTCGCGCCGGGCCGGCGGCCATCCGCCCCCGGACACGCGAGCGCGCAGCAGATGTGAACGATGGGACGTCAGCATGCCCGCACTTGATCTCGACACCCACCTCGACACGGATCTGTCCGCCGAACGCGCTCACCTCGCCACCTCGCGGGCAGCGCTACGCCGGATGCGGGAGCGGGCCGAAGCTCTCTTCGCCAGCGGTGACCAGGTTGCCGGCGATGCCTACGCAGCCGAGACGCTCGGCCGCACACTGGCCCGCCGGGTGGCCGAGCTGGCGGACGACCCCACCACGCCGCTCTTCTTCGGTCGCCTCGACTTCGCGGGAACGGTGAATCCCGAAACCACCGACAGCGATACCACGGACAGCGACACCAAAGGCAGCGACACCAAGGACAGCGACACCAAAGGCAGCAGCACCACCGGCAGCCAGACAACCAGCAGCAAAACCACCGACGGTCGAACCGCCAGCAACGCGACAGCCGATGACACAGCCACCAGCGGCAGCGGCAGCGGCAGCGGCAGCGGCAGCGGCAGCGATCATGACGGCCGGCGGTACCACGTGGGGCGGCGGCACGTTACCGACGAACGCGGCGAACCGTTGGTGCTGGACTGGCGGGCGCCGGTCTCCCGGTCGTTCTACCGAGCCAGCGCCCGGGATCCGCAGGGGGTGGCGGTCCGGCGGCGGTTCGGGTTCAGCAACGGGGTGCTGACCAGCTTCGAAGATGAGCGGTTGGATCGGGGCGAGGAACTCGGTACGACCAGTCGGATCCTCACCGCCGAGATCGAGCGGCCGCGCGTCGGGCCGATGCGGGACATCGTCGCCACCATTCAGCCGGAGCAGGACGAGCTGGTTCGGGCCGACCTGGCCGACTCGATCTGCGTGCAGGGCGCACCGGGCACGGGGAAGACGGCGGTCGGGCTGCACCGGGCCGCGTACCTGCTCTATCTGCACCGGGAGCGACTGCGGCGGGCGGGCGTGCTGATCGTCGGGCCGAACCGGGCGTTCCTGTCGTACATCGCGGCGGTGCTGCCGGCGCTCGGCGAGGTCGAGGTCGAGCAGGCCACAGTGGAGGAGCTGATTTCTCGGGTGCCGGTGCGGGCGGTCGAGGTGCCGGCGGTCGCCGCACTGAAGCACGACGTACGCATGGCGCGCGTGCTGCGACACGCGGTGCGGGCACAGATTGGTACGCCGACCGAGTCGATCACCGTGTCGGACGGTTCGTTCCGGTGGCGGATCGGGTTGGAGCCGTTGCACCGGATCGTCGAGGAGACGCGCCGGGAAGGGCTGCCGTACAGCACCGGCCGGGAACGGGTCCGGGCCCGGGTGGTGAGCCTGCTGCAACGGCAGGCCGAAGCCCGCCGGGCCGAGTCGCCCGGTGATGCCTGGCTGCGCCGGATGGGCCGCTGCCGACCGGTCACCGACTTCCTGGACGCGGTGTGGCCGGCACTCACTCCGGAAGGGCTCGTACACGGCCTACTCTCCGACCCGGGTCGACTCGCCGTAGCGGCGGACGGCCTGCTCGACGACGCCGAGCAGGCCCTACTCGTGTGGGAGAAGCCGGCTCGGACCCCGAAGGCGACCCGCTGGACCGCCGCCGACACGGTGCTGATCGACGAGGCGGCCGGGCTGCTCGAACGACCCTCCGGGTTCGGGCACGTGGTGGTGGACGAGGCACAGGACCTGTCCCCGATGCAGTGTCGGGCCATCGCCCGCCGCAGCGAGCACGGCTCGATCACCCTTCTCGGTGACCTCGCCCAGGGCACCGCGCCGTGGGCGGCCACGGACTGGAAGGTCTCCCTTGCCCACCTGGGCAAGCCGGACGCTGTGGTGGTCCCGTTGACGATCGGCTTCCGGGTGCCCGCCGCGGTGGTCGCGTTCGCGAACCTGCTCCTCCCGGCGCTCGCGGTGGACGTACCGCCGGCTGAGTCGCTGCGGCACGACGGCGGCCTGGACGTGCGTACCGTGACCGACCTGACCTCGGCGACGGTGGCGGAAGTGCGTGCGGCCCTCGCGCACGACGGCTCGGTGGGTGTGATCGCCGCGGACGACGCGGTCGACGGGCTGCGCGCGGCGCTCGCCGACGCCGGTGTCGCGACCGCGACCGCCGACGACGTGGCGACCGCGGAGCGGGTCACCGTGGTGCCCGCGACGTTGGTCAAGGGCCTGGAGTACGACCACGTGGTGGTGGTCGAGCCGGCCGCGATCGTCGCGGCCGAACCGCGCGGGCTGCACCGGCTGTACGTGGTGCTCACCCGGGCGGTGTCCCGACTGGCGGTGCTGCACCACGAGCCGCTGCCCGCGCCGCTGCCGACGGAGCCGCTGTCGACGGAGCCGCTGCCGACGGCGCCGCTGTCGACTGCGCAGCACTGATCGGGCCAGCCACTGACGAGGGCCAGCTGCCGACAAGGGCTGGCGCCCCGCGCCGGGTCAGCACGCCGCCAAGGCCGGCGAACCGCGCGGGTCCGGACGCCGCCAACCGCAAACCCACCGCGCGGGTCAGCACCCCGCCAAGCGCAAACCCACCGCGCGGGTCAGCACGCCGCCAACCGCAAACCCACCGCGCGGGTCAGCGGCCGGTGAGGGCTGCGGCGATCTCGCGCAACGGCTTGCCGGACTCGGCGATCGGCACGATGAATGCCAGCCAGGAGCCGTCGGTGAACTCGATCCGGAGTCGCTTGGGGTTGAGCCGGTGCCAGCCCACCCGAGCGTTGGCCACGGCGGCTCGGGGCGCCGACCAGACCACCTGGGTCTGGGCTGCGGCCCTCTCGTCGTCGGCCTGGCTGGACCAGAGCTTCGTCGGCCCGGAGGCGCACACCAGTAACCGCCGGTCGGTGACGGCGAGGATGGTGTCCTCGATCGTGGTCGCCGGCGGCACCGGGCGTCGGGAGTGTTGCAGGGCGGACGCGGCCGAACCCGGCGCGCCCCGCCCGGCGACCCCGTAGATGATGCGGTCGACGAGCCGGTCTCCCGCCGAGAAGGAGATCAACGGCGAGATCAGGTTGAGCAGGACGCCGGAGACGACGCCACCACGACCGCCGGCGGACGACTCCGGGCTCCCGGTAGCGGGCATCTCTGCCGGTCGGGCACCCTGGGCGATCTCCGTCTTCGCGACGGCGAGCACACGTTCGCCCGGCTCGACGAGCTGGCTGAGTCGTTCCTGGTAGCTGTTGTCCGTCACCGGCTCAGTACCAATCCGGGCGGTCGTCGGGCACCTGGCCGCCTCCAGCCGGTCGACTACTCTCGGCCGGTCGACTGCTCTCGGCTGGTCGACCGCCGCCAGGCGCGTCGGCGATCACCTCACCGACCAGTTCGCGGACCCGGGCGGCGGCCGCCTCCTGGGCACGCTTGGCGGCGGCGGTGAACTCCTCGGCCAGGGTGTACGAGTCGAGGCGCATCGCCCGGGCGTTCACCTCGGTCGAGACGATCGTGCCGTCCGCCGCAGCGGTGACCCGGACCAGGCCGGAGTCGCTCACGCCCTCGGCGGTGCTGTCTTCCAGCTCGGTCATCTTGCCGGCCAGCTCGCGCTGCCAGCTGTCCAGGTTGCGGGCCAGCGCCTCGATGCGGTCCAGACCGGGAAAGGTCATGTCGGTCCCCTCAGGTCAGGATGGAGTCGAAGACATTCTGCACGCCCTTGGTGTAGGGGCCCAGATCCTCGCGGTACGTGCCGTCCACCAGGTAGTTGCGATCCTTCGTGCCGTCGGAGATGTCGTGCAGGCCGACGCCGGTGTCCAGAAGGGCGCCACCGATGCCGGGGATGTTGACCGGGGACACCTGGTTGATCACGAACTTGCCCGGGAAGAGCGTCTTGAACTTCTCGATCTGGAACGCCCTGCCCTCGGCCGTCCAACCGGACTTGTTCCACACCTTGTACGCCTTCTTCGCCTTGCGGATCTCCAGGACCGCGCGGCGGTAACGCATCAGCAGCGCGGCGACCTCCTGCATCTTGGCGGCCAGCTTCGTCAGGATCTCGGCGAACCGCGCGACGATCTTGACCATCCGCCCGACGGTGGTGGCGAGCCGCGCCAACACCCGGACGACCGTCGCCGCGAGCGAAATGCCGGCGCTCAGCGCCGCTGCCACCGCCGCGATGATCACCTCGGTGAGGAACCAGAGCAGGAACTCGAGGATCAGCTCGACCAGCAGGTTGAACGCGTCGACTGCGGCGTTGGCAGCGTCGACCAGCACCTCCTTGGTGCCGTCCAACCCCTTGGCCAGTTCCTCGATGGCCTCCTCCACCGACTCCATCGAGGCGTGGAAGCTCTCGGCGGCATCACCCGACCAGGCCCCCCGGAGGCGGGCCCGGTGCTGGATCTGCTCACCGGCGATCTCGCGGACCGCCGCGCCGGTGTCGAGGCAGAGCTGAGCGGCGCGCATCAGATCGTCCGGCTCGCCGGCGACGAGTTCGAGGAGCTGCTCGAAGGGCCAGAGCACCGCATTGGACAGCGGCTTGAACGGATCGGGGGTGCCGGAGACGATCTGCTCGAAGTAGGTCTTGTTGCGCGTCAACGCCTCGGTGCTCATGCCGGCACCTGCCCGCTCGCGCCGCCGGGAGACGAGGTGCCCGGCGACCAGGGGCCCGGTGCGATGACGTCGGGAGCGGCCGGGCGGCCGGGCACGAACATGTCGGTGTTGGCCACGTCGGTGCCGGTGTAGGCGCCGGCGGTGTCGTCGAGCCCCTCGGCGATGTCCGCCATCACCTCGGCACCGTCTGCCAGCCCTTGCAGGCACGCCTCGAACTGCTCGGCGTACGCCGCCGCGAGGCTGAACGACGCCGGCATCACCCCGAACGCGTGCCGGGGCACGTGCCCTTCGCCGAAGGAGCGGTGCAATTCGCGAAAGCGCGCCGCCCGGTCGGTGGACGCCTTGGCGAACGCCGTCAGCGCCTCCGGCTGGACCTCCAGCTCTCTGCTCGGGCTCGACACGGACCCTCCCCTGTGTCCTGTGCGACGGATCAGCCGCTACGACTCCCCACCATAGGCACTGCTCGCCGCACTCGGTGACCCCGCCCGCGACGTCGGGGGCATCGCGGCTGGACTTTGTGCCGTAAAGTAGTTTGCGTGGACCTAGACGATGACCTTCCACCCCCCGACGCCGCGGCGGCGCTGCGGCTGATCCAGGACCAGCGGTCCGCGGCGGCACGCCGGATCCAGCCCGACGCCCGCCTGCTCTACTGGCCGTGGGGAGTCGCCTGGCTGGTCGGCTTCGGGCTCTTCTTCCTGCAGTTCTCCCCCGGCGAGAGAGAGTTGCTCCGACTGCCGGGCTGGCTGCCGCTGGCCGTCCTCTTCGCGCTGCTCCTGGCCGCGGCCGCGGTCCAGGCGGTGGTCAGCACCCGGGCCTACGGCCAGTTGAGCGGAGACTCCGCGCGGCGTGGCGGCTGGTACGGGTGCGCCTGGGGCCTCGGATCGGTGAGCGTCTACGCGGGGCTCGGCCGGATCACCGAGCACCTGCCACACGACCTGGCGGCGCTGCTCTGGTCGGCGACGGCTGTCGGGCTGACCGGCGCGTTGCACATGGCCGGCGGAGCGATCTGGCTGGACCGGGACCTGTTCCGGCTGGGCGTCTGGATCAGCGTGATCAACCTGGCCGGCGCGTTCGCCGGGCCGGGCTGGCACGCGCTCGTCGTGTCGGTGGCCGGCGGCGGCGGGATCCTGGTGGCCGGCGCACTCGCCCGGCGGCGACAGCGACTCCGGTCGTGACCGAACTGGACCCCGTGATCCACGTGCAGGCCCGGCTGCGGGTGGTCGCCACTCTCTCGGCGCTCGACGACGGCGACAAGATCACCTTCCCCCGGTTGCAGGAGCTGCTGGGAATGACCGCCGGCAACCTCTCGGTGCACCTGCGCAAGCTGGAGGACGCCGGCTACGTGGAGATCAGCAAGACCCACCGTGGACGCACCCCGGCGACTCTGGTCCGACTGACCCGGCGGGGTCGGCTGGCGTTCGAGGAGTACACCGCAGCGATCCGCGCCCTGCTCGACCCCACCCCGTCGAAGGAGTTTCAATGACCCTCGCCCGCGCCGACCAGGCCAGCCGCCGGTACGGCGACGTCCTCGCCCTCGACCGCGTCGACCTCGAAGTCTCCGCCGGTGAGCTGGTCGGCCTCCTCGGGCCGAACGGCGCCGGCAAGAGCACCCTGATGAACCTCCTGGTCGGCCTGCGTCGCCCCAGCTCGGGGCGGGTCGAGCTGTTCGGTGGCGACCCCCGCGATCCAGCGAGCCGGCGGCAGATCGGGGTCACCCCACAGGAGACCGGCCTGCCGGGCACGCTGCGCGTCGGCGAGGTCGTCGACTTCGTCTCCGCGCACTACCCCGACCCGATACCCCGCGCCGAACTGCTCGACCAGTTCGGCCTGGGCGACCTTGCCCGACGGCAGACCGGTGGGCTCTCCGGAGGGCAACGCCGTCGACTGGCGGTGGCGTTGGCCTTCGTCGGCCGACCCCGGTTGGTGCTGCTCGACGAACCCACCACCGGCCTGGACGTCGCCGCCCGGCACACCCTGTGGGACGCGATCCGGGCATTCCACGACGACGGCGGCACCGTGCTGCTGAGCAGCCACTACCTGGAGGAGGTGGAGGCGCTGGCCCACCGGGTGGTGGTGATCGGGCAGGGCCGGGTGCTCGCCGACGACACGGTGGACGCCGTGCGCGGCATCGTCGGCGTACGCCGGGTCAGCCTCGTCGCCGACCACCTGCCCGACCTGCCCGGGGTCGTCCGCACCGAGCGGATCGACGGCCGGCTGCACCTGCTCACCACCGACGCCGACGAACTGGTCCGAGCGCTGGTCACGGCCGGAACGGCCTTCACCGACCTGGAGGTACGACCGACCTCGCTGGAGGAGGCGTTCCTCGCCATCACCAGCGGGGGCGGGTCCACCGCGGACCAGGCCACCGCCGAGGACCAACCCGCCACCGCCGTCACCGGCGGCCGACCCACCACCGTCTGAGGAGGCCGCCGTGCAGCTCGCTCTGATCCACGCCCGATACCAACTCCTGGAGATCATCCGGATTCCGGTGGCGGTCTTCGGGAGTGCCTTCTTCCCGGCCGCCGCCATGATCTTCTTCGTGGTGCCGTTCGCCGGCGACGACTCGGCCGGCGCCACCTTCGCCACCGCGTCGATGATCACCTTCTCGGTGATGAGCGCCAACATCTTCCAGTACGGCGTCGGTGTCGCCGAGGACCGCGACCAGCCGTGGAACCCGTACACCCGGACCCTGCCGGCCGGGCCGGCACCCCGCTTCGCCGGCCGCGTGCTGGCCGGGCTGGCGCTGACGTACCTCTCGCTGATCCCGGTCGTCGTGATCGGCGGGACACTGACCGCGGCCCAGGTGACCCCGGCGGCGTTCCTGCTGACCATCGGGACCGTGGCCGTCATCTCGGTGCCGTTCACGCTGATGGGTCTCGCCATCGGCTACTCGCTGCCGAGCAAGGCGGCGATCGTCGTCGCGCAGGTCGTCTTCCTGCCGCTGGCGTTCGGCGGCGGGCTGCTCTCCGCGCCGGGCGACGCACCCGGGTTCATCGAGACGATCGCGCCGTTCCTGCCCACCAGGGGCGCGGCCGAGCTCATGTGGGCGGCGGTCGGCGACTACCGCGTCCAACCGTTGGCGCTGATCATGCTCGGTGTCTGGGTGGTGGTCCTCGCCGCGCTCGCCGGCTGGGCGTACCGACGGGACGAGGGTCGCCGGTTCAGCTGACGATTCGTCCGTTTCCGCCCCGAGCTGCGGCGGGACGGTGCCAGGATTCCGGCAGGGGACCGCAATGGTCGCCCCGGCCGAGAGGGGTCTTGACGTGAGCACCGTCCCGCCGGGTACGCCCTGCTGGGCCGACCTGGCCACCCCGGACCTGGGCGACGCGCGACGCTTCTACCCGGAGCTGTTCGGTTGGACCGGCCGGGTGACGCCGGAACCCGAGGCGGGCGGCTACACGGTCTTCCTGCTCGACGGCAGGCCGGTCGCCGGAGCCGGGCCGCCAGCGATCCCGGACCAGGTGCCGATCTGGTCGACGTACGTCGCGACCGACGACGCCGAGCTGGTCGCCGGACGGGTCGAACGGGCCGGCGGGCAGGTCGTCGTGCCGCCGTTCGAGGTCTTCGACCGAGGCTGGATGGCCGTCTTCGCCGACCCGGCCGGCGCCACCTTCAGCGTCTGGCAGCCGCTGGCGATGAGCGGCGCCGAAGTGTTCAACGTGCCGGGCGCGATGAGCTGGAACGAACTTGTCACCCCCGACCCGGAGGGCGCGAAGGTCTTCTACGAGCTGGTGTTCGGCTGGCAGCCGGACGACCAGGCGGTAGGTCCCATGACGTACACCGGCTGGCGGCTCGGGACACAGATCGTCGCCGGGATGATGCCGCCGCTGGCCGACGACTTCCCGGCTGACCTGCCCGCGTACTGGACGGTGTACTTCGCCGTGACCGACGCGGACGCCGCCGCGGCCCGCGCCGCCGAGCTGGGCGGCACGATCCTGGTCCCGCCCCGCGACATCCCGGCGGGCCGGTTCGCCGCCCTACGCGACCCCCAGGGCGCCCTCTTCTCCGTCATCGACCTCGGCCCCTGACCCACGAGCCCCGCGGGGGGTGGGCCGGACGGGAACCACCAGGGGGCCGTGGGTGCCGGGGACCACCCGGACGCTGGCCCGGTAGTGGGTGGCGAGCAGGTGTTCGGTCAGCACCTCGGAGGGGGTCCCGGCGGCCACCACCTGACCGCTGGCGAGCATCACCATCCGGTCGGCGTACTCGCCGGCCAGGGAGAGGTCGTGCATCGTGGCGAGGACGGTCAGGCCGTGCTCACGGCGTAGCTGGTCGACGAGTTCCAGCACCTCCTGCTGGTGACCGATGTCGAGTGCGCTGGTCGGCTCGTCGAGCAGCAGCAGTGTCGCGCCCTGGGCGAGCGCTCGGGCGAGGAACACCCGCTGCCGTTCGCCGCCGGAGAGGGTGGCCAGCTCGCGACGGTGGAAGCCGGTGAGGTCCAGCCGCCCGAGCACCTCGTGCACGGCGTCGAGGTCGGCCGTCGACTCCCGGCCCAACGTCGGGATGTACGGGGTCCGGCCGAGCAGCACGTAGTCCAGCACCGACATGCCGGGCGGCACCACCGGGGACTGCGCCACCGTGGCCACCACCCGGGCGCGGTCCCGGCGGCGCAGCGCTGTGCTCGGCGTACCGAAGAGGGTGATCGCCCTCGGCGCGGGCAGCAGGCCGCCGACGGCGCGCAACAGGGTCGACTTGCCGGCGCCGTTCGGGCCGATCACGGTGACCCACTCGCCCACGGCGACGGTGAGGTCGACGCCGGTCAGGATCGGCGTGCCGCCGAGGTCGACGTGCAACCCACGCACCTCGACGGCCGGCACGCCGCCGGACGGACCGGCGACGGACGGGCCCGGGCCGGCGGCGGGCTCGCGGCTCACGTGAGCACCCGCCGGGCGGTCCGCAGCACCAGGACGAAGAACGGGCCGCCCAGCAGGGCGGTCACCACTCCGATCGGCACCTCGGCCGGAGCGGCGGCGGTGCGGGCCACCACGTCGGTCAGGGCCAGGAACGCTCCGCCGAACAGCAGCGACAACGGCAGGATCACCCGGTAGCTCGACCCGGCGAGCAGCCGGACGGTGTGCGGCACGATGATGCCGACGAAGCCGATCAGGCCGGTCGCGGAGACCGCCGCCGCGGTGCCCAGGGAGGCGGCGGCGATCAACAGGTAGCGGGTGCGCTGCGGGTGCAGGCCCAGACTCTTCGCCTCGTCGTCACCCACCGCGAGGACGTCCAGCTCGCGGCGGTGCAGCAGCACCACCACGGTGGTCAGCGCGGCGTACGGCAGCACCAGCAGCACGTCGTGCCAGCCGGCGGTGGCGAGCCGGCCGAGCAGCCAGGAGTAGACCGGCTGGATGCTGTCGGCGTGCTTCTGCAGCAGGTACGTCTGCCCGGCGGAGAGGAACGCGGAGACCGCCACCCCGGCCAGGATCAGCATCGCCGGTGAGTTGCTGCGCCCTCCGCCCGCGCCGAGCACGTAGGTCATCGCCACGGCGAGCAGCGAACCGGCGAACGCGGCCAACGGGATGGTCATCGGCAGCCCGGAGATCGAGCCCTCCCGGCCGGCGCCGCCGAGGGCGATCACCGCCGTGACCGCGAGGCCGGCGCCGGCAGCCACCCCCAGGAGGTACGGGTCGGCGAGCGGGTTGCGGAACACGCCCTGGTAGCAGCCGCCGGCGAGGGCGAGCAGGCCGCCGACGAGCAGGGCCAGTACGACCCGGGGCAGCCGCAACTCGGTGACGATCGCGATTTCCCGCTCGGACAGCCCGCTGTCGAGGTGGACGCCCGGGATCAGGTTGAGCAGTTCGGCGGCGACGCTGCCGGCGGGCAGGCTGACCGGGCCGAGCGACACCCCGGCGACGAGCGCGACGAGCACCGCGAACACCCCGGCGACCAGCCAACGCTTGCGCATCCCGGCGGGCCGGGCCACGGAGGGCAGCCCGGCGGGCCGGGCCTCGGCAGGAGGCTCGGCCCGCTCAGACGACGGCGGCGTCTCGGCCGGCCGACTGGTTGGTGCCGGATCGGACACCGGTCGCGGCCCGGTCACCGACGGACGACGGTCACGCGGGCACCTTGGCGACCGCGTCGATGATGACCCGGAGAAGGTCGACGACGCGCGGGCCCCAGCGGGAGGCGATGTCGTCGTCAAGTGCGACCACCTGGTTGTTCTTTACCGCGGTGAGCCCGGCCCAGCCGCTGCGCGCCTTGACCGCGTCGGCGTTCTGCTGGCAGCACTTGGAGTCGGCCAGGAAGACGAAGTCCGGGTCGGCCTTGACGATGAACTCCTGGGACAGCTGCGGGTAGCCGGCGTTCTTGCCGTCCGCGTCGGCCGGGTCGGCGATGTTGGTCAGCCCGACCTGGCTGTAGAGCGAGCCGATGAAGGTCTTGCTGGTGGCGCTGTACAGCTCCGGACCCAGTTCGTGGAAGTAGGTGAGCTTCTCGGCGCGCTGAGGCAGATCCTTGACCAGCTTGGCGATGTCGTCCTTCATCCGGGTCACCACGTCGGTGGCCTGGTCCGCGTGCCCGGTCAGCATGCCCAGCTCGGTGATCTGCCGGTACGAGTCGTCGAGCGTGGTCGCCGCCGGGGTCCGGTAGACCGGGATCTTCAGCTTGCCGAGCTGGTCGACGACCTTGTTGCGGTCGTCGGAGAGCACCACGAGGTCGGGGTTCTTGCCGGCGATCGCCTCGGCGTTCGGCTGGTAGGCGGAGAGGTCGGTCTTGGGCGCGTCGGCCGGGTAGTTCGACTGGTCGTCGACGGCGGTCACCTGCGGGCCGGCGCCGATGGCGAAGAGCATCTCGGTGGCGCTGGGCGACAGCACGACGATCTTCTCGGGACGCTTGTCGAGGGTGAGCGCGCCGACCGTGACCGGGTAGGCGGCGGCTGCGGTGCCGGCGCTCGGCTTGTCGTCGGCCTTCTCGGCGCAGGCGCCGAGGGCGAGCGCGGCGACCGCGAGGGTCGCGGCGAAGAGCCGGGGGGTACGTCTGAACATGGGGGCCTCCTGTCGGTCGAGGAGTGTGGTGCTTCGCCGACAGGGACTTTCGTACGCCCGCCCACGAGGCGCCCTTCCTCGAGAGCGCGTATCGCGACCGATCCGTAGGCGACCTGGCTCGTCCCCACCGGGGTGGGGCATCACAGTTGCGGGACAGCGCCGGGTTTCGCACCGGCTTCGCTGCGGACTGGTCGCTAAGACGGTAGCGCACCCTCCCGACGTGCCGGATCGACCAAGGTTCGATCGGCGCCGGACGATCGACCGTGCCGCCGCGCGGTGCGGGATATGTCCCGGATACAGACCATCGGGAGCGGGTGGTGGGGCCCCGCCGGGCGGAGCGGGGCCCCACCCGATCAGGAGGACGTGATGGTGACGTTGTCCACAGCCGCCTCCACCAGACTGGCGCCGGAGGCGTCCGCCGCCTCCACGAGGATGCGCACCGACTGGCCGGCGTACGGGCTGAGGTTCAGGTTGGCCACCGCCCAGCTCCCGTTACGGTTGGTTGCCGCGCCGGCCTGGGTGAGCAGCGCGGTGGTGCCGCCGTTGTGCACCACGCTCACCCGCAGGTAGTCCGCCGACGAGGCGTTCGAGCCGTGCGCCAGGTACCAGGCCAGCGAGAGCGTCAGCGTGCCGGACGACGGCAGGGTCACCGCCGGCGACCGGGCGCTGGTCACGCCGCCGTCGACGTCGTGGTCACCGGCCCCCGAACCGGCGAGCCGGCCGCTGACCAGGTCGTTTGAGCCGGCGTACGGGGTGAGCTGCTTGGCGCCGGAGGACGTGGTCGCCTGGGCGGCACCCCGTTCGAACGCGCCGAGGGTGGCGGTGTCGGTGCCGGACGGGTTGATGGTCCAGCCGGTGGCCGTCTCGAAGGTGTCCGACCAGACCGTGGTGCCACCACCACCGCCGCAGTACTGCGTCTGCTTACCGATCGCCCGGTACGGGCAGTCGGCGTACTCACTGAGCATCAGCACCGCCTCCCGGTTGCGCGAGGTCTGCGCGGGGATCACCTCGTCGGGCGGGTAGAAGCCACCACCGCCGGACGAGCCGGGATACATCTCGAAGGTGTACGCCCAGATGTTGTGGGTCGCCCACATCCAGTCGATGCTGTCCCCGTCGGTGATGTAGAGATCGCTGGACTGTTGCGGGGTGTAGTTGTTGGTGGCCGCCATCTGCTGCCCGATGGTGGCGAAGGTGTTGTACTGGTCGGCGCTCATGCCCGTCGCGGTGTTCGCGGTGGTGTAGCCGTACGGCCAGAGCACGAGCTGCGAGTACGTGTGGAAGTCGATGTTCGCCTTGATCTGCTGCACGCCACCGACCACCCGGCCGTTGACGAAGTTGCGCAACGCCTGCGTCTCGGGGGCGGAGAACGCCGACGGACCCCGGTAGGTCTCCGACGAGGTGCTGCCGGACGAGCCGCCGCAGCAACCCCAGTTGTAGGACCAGTTGCGGTTGAGGTCGGTGCCGACGTTGGACGAGCCGCTGTTGGGCTGCCGATTCTTGCGCCAGGACCGGTACGACCCGGTGGCGATGTCGTACTCACTGCCGTCCGGGTTGACCGTCGGCACGATCCAGAGCTCCCGGCTGTTGACGATGTTGGTGATCCGGGAGTCGCCGCCGTAGCTGTCGGTGAAGAGGTTGAGCAGGTAGATCGCCATCTCGACGGTCAGGTGCTCACGGGCGTGCTGCTGGGCGTTGAACAGGATCTCCGGTTCGCTCTCGTCGGTGCCGACGTTGTCGGAGATCTTCACCGCCATCAGGTCGCGGCCCTCGTACGACGTACCAATGCTGATCTTGCGGGCGATCGCCGGATGGTCGGCGACGACCTGGTTCACGACGGCGGTCAGTTCCGCGTAGTCGTGGTAGTTGGAGTCGGCAGGCGGGAAGGCGAGCGTGCCGATCTCACCGGCGCCGCGCTCGGCGTTGGGCGGCGGAGCCAGGGGTTCCAGCCGGAAGCCGAGCTTGCCGATCGCGGCGGCCTCACCGGCGGTGGCCGAGATGTGCAGCACGCCGTGTTCGGAGTAGTCGATGGCGGCTCCGGTGCGGGCCACCGCGTTGCGGTCGGCGAGGGTCCGGGGCCCGAGCACCCGGTAGCTGGCGGCGGCCGGCTCGGCGGTCCGGTCCGGTGCCGGCTGGGCGGCGACCGGACCGGTGGCGACGGTGACGATTCCCAGTCCGGTGACGACGGCGAGCACCAGGACGCGGCGGAGAGGAAAGGGCGTGCGGAGGGCCATGGACTACCTCCTCGATGGGCGGGAGATCCCGCTCGGTGAAGGACACTTCACCACCTGTCACATGGTCATATCAATATCAATCGCTGGCTTCTCCATCCCGAGCCGATCATCTCGGCGGCAATGATTTTCCAACCACGAACATCTGGCGAAACTTCTCTCCAGGCGGAAAACTGACCAGCGACGATGCCCCTCTCGACACCGCGGAGCCCCCATGGCCAGATCCCGCCTGCACGCGGCCGCCCTCGCCGGCGTCACCGCGCTCACCCTGCTCGCCACCGCCGCGCCCGCGACGGCGGCCCGCCCGCCCGCCGTCAGCCACGACGAGCAGATCACCTTCCAGGACTGGTCCGGGCCCGCCGACTGGCACCGGGGCGACCGGTCCGGCACCCGCGTGGTGCCCGGCGCACGAGCGGGCCTCACCCTGGCCCGGCCAGCCGGCACCACCGAGTACGCCGACCCGCACACCGGCGCCACCCGCACCTGGGAGTACGGCACCTGGACCTCACCGGTGACCCGGATCGGGTTCGACGCCACCGAGCTGATCGCCTCGTGGAACGCGGAAACCCCCGCCGGCACCTGGATCCAGGTGGAGATGCAGGGCAGCTACACCAGCGGTGACGAGACCCCGTGGTACGTCCTGGGTCGCTGGGCGTCCGGCGACACCGACATCAAGCGGACCAGCGTCGAACGGCAGGGCGATCCCTGGTCGACGATCTGGACCGACACCTTCAGCATCGACGACGCCGCCGCCGGAGTGCTGCTGCGGTCGTACCAGCTCAAGCTGACCCTCTACCGGGCACCCGGGCAGACCGCCGCACCGGTGGTCCGGATGCTCGGCGCGATGAGCTCCACCGTGCCGGACCGGTTCACCGTGACGCCGAGCGCCGGGCACATCGCGTGGGGCGTCGAGCTGCCGGTGCCGCGCTACTCGCAGAACGTGCACGCCGGGCACTACCCCGAGTACGACGGCGGCGGCGAGGCGTGGTGCTCACCCACCTCCACGGAGATGGTGGTCGAGTACTGGGGTCGCAAGCCGTCGGAGGCCGACACCTCCTGGGTGGACCCGACCTACCCCGACCCGACGGTCAACCACGCGGCCCGGATGACCTACGACTACGCGTACGACGGCGCTGGCAACTGGCCGTTCAACACCGCGTACGCGGCCAGCTTCCCGGGCCTGGAGGGACGGGTGACCCGACTGCACTCGCTGGACGAGCTGGAGCGTTTCATCGCCGCCGGCATCCCCGTCGTGACCAGCCAGTCCTTCCTCGCCAGCGAGTTGGACGGCGCGAACTACGGCACCTCCGGGCACCTCTTCGTGGTGGTCGGCTTCACCGCCGACGGCGACGTGATCGTCAACGATCCCGCCTCGTCCAGCAACGACGTGGTGCGCAACGTCTACAAGCGCGCGCAGTTCGAACAGATCTGGCTGCGGACCAAGCGCACCAACGCCAGCGGGGGCACCTCCGGCGGCTCGGGCGGCATCGCGTACCTGATCAAGCCGGTGTCGAAGCCCTGGCCCAAGGTCCCCGGTTCCACCAACTGGTAGGCCCCCACCCCCACACCGCACCGCACGGCCCTGCCCCCGCCCCTTGCGTCGGTGATCAAGAGGTTTGCGTCACGGATTCAGCCTCCGGTGACGCAAACCTCTTGATCACCGTGAAGAGTCGGTGGGCGGGGTGGTTGGGTCCTGGTCTTCGCCGGCCAGGGCGGAGCGGAGGCGTTCCTTCTCCGAACGGCGGCGCTCGGTCGCGTCGGCCATCTCTCCGGCCATCTCGTCCCGCCAACCGCGCAGCAGGAAGAAGGAGAGCGCGGCGGAGAAGACCAACGCCAACATCAGCTTCAGGAACACGTTCATGTCGATCAGCCAGAGGCCCGCCAGTACGGCGACGAACAGCCCGATCCGGCCCAGCGTGTACTTGAGCGCGGCGCTCACCCGCACCACTCCGTTCTCTCCGTCGCCCGCCGATGCCGGCGGAACTGTCGATCCGCCCGGTGGGCGGTAGCGGTCAGCCGGTCCGGCGGGCCAGCCAGCGGACGCCCGGGAACCAGACCACCGCGTACGCCACGGTGAACGCCGCCGCCGCCAACGCGCCGGACAGCAGCGGTGGCAGCCCGGCGCCCAAGCCTGCGATAAGCAGCCCGACGAACACGCCCACGGCCGCCGCGACGACCGCCGCCAGCACCCGGGCCGCGCCGAACTCCCAGGCCCGGAAGTCGTCCCAGAACAGCCACGCCGGCAGGATCACCGCGAGCCAGCCGTTGGTGCGCCCGAAGTCACCGGCGCCGATCGAGGCGAACGCCCAGTCGAACAACACCAACGCCAACGCGCCGATGACGACTCCGGCCAGGCACACCCCGAGCAGATCCCCCAGGGTACGGACCCGCCCCTCGGCGTCCCGGCGGGGAAACCCGCTCTGCGGCCCGGAACCGCCCTGCTGCCCGGAACCGCCCTGCCTCTCGGAACCGCTCTGCTCGGTCATCGACTGCGAGGGTACGTGGTGGCTCAGGCCCAGACCTGCTGCGGCTCGGCGCGCCGCTGCGCCAGCGACGGGGCCTTGTCGTACTCCCGGACCACGTTGTAGCGGGTGTCCCGCTCGACCGGCTGGAAACCGGCGTCCCAGATCAGGTGCAGCAGGTCCTCGCGGTGCATGGTGTTCGGGGTGCCGTACGAGTCGGCATCGTGCGTGATCTTGTATTCGACGACCGAGCCGTCCAGGTCGTCCACGCCGAAGTTCAGCGAGAGCTGGGCAACCGACAGCCCGTGCATCACCCAGAAGTTCTTCACGTGCGGCACGTTGTCGAAGAGCAGCCGGGAGACGGCGAACGTCTTCAGCGACTCGGCCGGCGACGCCATCGTGGTGCGCGCCTGGATCCGGTTGCGGATCTTGCCGTCCGCCGAGTCGACGAAGTCGTGCTGGTAGCGCAGCGGGATGAAGACCGCGAAGCCTCCGGTCTCGTCCTGCAGCTCCCGCAGCCGCAGCACGTGGTCGACGCGGTGCCGAGGCTCCTCGATGTGGCCGTACAGCATGGTCGCCGGGGTCTTCATGCCCTTGCGGTGCGCCAGGGCGTGGATGCGCGACCAGTCCTCCCAGTGGCAGGCGTGGTCGACGATATGCTGCCGGACCTCCCAGTCGAAGATCTCCGCGCCACCACCGGTCAGCGACTCCAGGCCTGCATCCATCAGCTCGTCGAGGATCTCGTCGGCGCTCAGGCCGCTGATCTTCTCGAACCACTGCACCTCGGTCGCCGTGAAGCACTTGAGCTTGACGTTCGGCAGCGCCGCCTTCAGCTCGCGCAGCACCTTGGGGTAGTAACGCCAGGGCAGCGTCGGGTGCAGACCGTTGACGATGTGCAGCTCGGTGAGCTGCTCGTCCTCCATCTCCTTGGCCTTGCGGACCGCCTCGTCGATGCGCATCGTGTACGCGTCCTTCTCGCCCGGCTTGCGCTGGAACGAGCAGTACGCACAGGACGCCGAGCAGACGTTGGTCAGGTTGAGGTGCCGGTTGACGTTGAACATCACCCGCTCACCGTTCAACTCGGTGCGCTTGTGGTGCGCCAGCCGCCCCAACCAGGTCAGGTCGTCGCTCTCGTAGAGGGCGACCCCGTCCTCCCGGGTCAGCCGCTCACCGGCGTACACCTTCGCTTCGAGCTCACGCTTGAGTCCGGCGTCCATGGCACGTCCCTTCCACCTGCGGTCCGGATCGAGCGTACGTCGCGGGGCCGACGGCCCCGGCGGCACGGTCGCCGGCAGCGACCCACTTCACCGAACTCTCAGCCTCCCGTAACCCGGCCACGCATCGACATGAGTGGCGAGGTGCGGTAGTAACAAGGTGGGGCGGAACACACACACTGGTACCGTCCCGGCGGTCGCGCCCACCGTGCGCGGCGAGGAGCAGCGGGACGGGGAGCGGCATGATCTACAGCGGGCGCGGGCGACGGCAGCGACGACGGAGCCCGGTGATCTCGCCGGTGCTGCGTCCGAAGCTCTGGGCCGCCCTGCTCGGCGCGATCGCCGCCGCTGTGCTGTCGACCCCCGCGTACGCCGAGCCGGGACTGCCCACGACGGTGCCGGACACCGGCGCCCGACCGCCAGCGATCGGCGCGGTCCAACTGCCCGGCGGCCCACCCGTCGCCGGCGTCCCGGCGCCGCCGGTGGGCACCATCGGCACCGGTCCGCTGGCCGCGCAGATCTATGCCGGCGAAGCCCAGGTCGGCACACTCGGCGAAGCGCTCCTGAAGGTCAAACAGAAGCAGTCCGACGCCAAAGCCCAGGTGGAATCTGCCGGCAAGGTGCTCGCGAGCGCGCAGGACGCCCTGCTCCGGGCCCAGCAGGAGGCCGACGCGGCCGCCGCCGACGCCGTCAAGGCAGCCGCCGCGCTGCCGCCTGGCGACCTCGCCCAGGACATCCGTGAGTTGAGCCGCCTCCAGCAGATCACCCGGGGCGAGAAGGTCGACGGCGGCACCACCGGCGTGGCCGGAGGGCTGTCCCGAGCCCGTGCCGGTGAGCAGGCGGCGTACCAGAAGCACACCGAAGCCAAGAACCTGCTCGCCGCCGCCGACGCGGAGTTCACCACGGGCGAGGCGGCGCTGCGCACCGCCGAGGCGAGCCTGCTCAAGTTGCGCCGCGACAACGCCGCCCAGCTGATCGAGATCGAGCGCCAACAGGAGGCCGCCGAGCAGCAGATCGGCGCCGGCTACGTCTCCAACCAGAGCATCAGCGGCATGGCCGCCCACCCGCGGGCACTTGCCGCAGTCCGGTACGCGCTCGCCCAGCTCGGCGACCCGTACAAGTGGTCCGAGGAGGGGCCGGACCAGTTCGACTGCTCCGGTCTGATGTGGGCGGCGTACCGGTCTCCCGGCGCCGACTACTTCGACCTGCCCCGGGTCTCCCGCGACCAGTACGCCGCCACCCGGAGCCGGACGGTGCCGCAGAGCGCGCTGCTCCCCGGCGACCTGCTCTTCTTCGCCTCCGGCAGCAGTTGGACGACGATCCACCACGTCGGCATGTACATCGGCAACGGCAAGATGGTGCAGGCACCCACCACCGGCGACGTCGTCAAGATCTCGGTCGTCCGCTGGACCCGGCTGTACGCGGCGACCCGGGTGATCGGCGCGGTGCCGGCACCGATCGTCTCCGTACCGACTCCGCCGGTCCCGACGCCCACCCCGACGCCGACGCCCACGAAGTCCGCCACCCCGACGCCGACGCCGACGAAGTCCGCCACCCCGACCCCGACGCCGACCGGCAGCGCGACGCCCACGCCGACGCCGACGCCCACGAAGTCCGCGACCCCCACGCCGACGCCGACCAAGACCACCACCCCGAGCAACACGCCGACCACGCCGCCCTCGGCGCCCACCAGCGCGCCGAACAGCACGTCGCCGCCGACCACGCCGGAGGCAACCACGAGCGCGACGGGCGGCGGCAGCCCGTCGGGCAGCGCCAGCACCGCTGGTTGATCCGCCACGACCCGCTCCGGCTGTCCGCTCGGGGATATCTGTGGCACGGTGACAACCAGGCACATCCGACTCGACGTCACGGGTCCGGGTGCGAGCATGGCGCGGAGGGCGGAGATGGCCGAGCAGAGAGATCCGGCGGAGACTGTCGACCCCGTGGTCGACCGAGCCGACCCGCCAGGGCTCGGCAGCGCCGACCCGGTGTCCGGCGCGCCGTCGTCCACCGACGCCGAACCAGTGGCCCCGCCTGCTGACCCGGCCCCCAGCGACACCGCGTCCCCCGACAACACCGCATCCCCCCGCGGCGACGCCGCCGACACCGGTGACGCCCCCGTCGGCACGGACGCTCCCGCTGTGGCCACCGCGCAGGCGACGCCCGCTGAAGCCACCGGCCGAGCGACGCCCGCCGAGGTCGCTGGGCAGGCAGCGCCCGCCGAGGCCACCGCGCAGGCAGCGCCCGCCGAGGCCACCGCGCAGACGACGCCCGCCGAAGCCACCGGCCGAGCGACGCCCGCCGAGGTCGCTGGGCAGGCGACGCCCGCCGAGGTCGCCGGCCAGGCGACGCCCGCCGGGCCCGCCGGGCAGGCAACGCCTGTTGATGCCCGCCCGGGGCAGCCCGCCGCCCCGGTACGGGCTCGCGCCAGCGTCGCGACCGCCGGGGCATCCCGCGGCGACCTGCCGGCCAGCGCTCAGGTCACCCCGACCACCTACCGCGCGACCGGCTCGGCCGACGTTCCGGTGCCCGGGCAGCGCAACGACTCGACCGCGCCGGCCCGGGCCAGCGCGACCGTTCCCAGCAGCAGCCGGGTCACGGCCGGTGCGGTTGGCACGCCGGACCCCCGGGGCAGCACGCCAACCGTCTACGGAGCCGGGCCGGTGAGTCCCGAGCCACCCGAGCCGGCGCAACCGCCGCAGCCGGCCCAGCCACCGGAGCCGTCGACTCCGGAACCGGAGCCGGCACCCACGCCACCCGGGCCCGGGCCGACCCAGCCGGCACCACCCGAGCCGGAACCCGCGCCGACCCCGGGGCCGTACCCGCCCGGCCCGATGCCGACGCCACGGCCCCGACCCACGCCACCGCCCGGTCCGGTCCCGCCCGTTCCGGGTCCACCCGTACCGCCGCCCTCGCCGGTGCCGCCCATCCCGGGTCCGCCGGCGCCGCCCGTCCCGGGCCCACCCGTTCCGCCACCCGCACCGCCGGTGCCCGCCCCACCAGGCCCGCCCGGCCCGATGCCCGCACCGCCGTTCCCGCCGCCGCCGGCCATGACCGACACGCCCGGCGTACGCGCCACCGCATCCGTCTCCGCACCGCCGTCCGGATGGTCCACCGCCGCCGAGACGACCCGCTCGACGTCGGGCGGCGGGTGGACCGAGACGCCCGCCGCCGCGCCACCGGTGGTGCCCGCGCCCGCGCTGCCGAGTTGGCCGCCGTCCAGCGTCGGTGCTCCCCCGTCGACGGGAAGCGGCACCGGAAACTCCCGGACCACCGGGCCGACGGGCAGGCCGGCCGTCAACTCCGGCCCGGGTACGGCCAGTGCACGTGGTGGGCGAGGCGGCGGTGGCTCCGACCTGGCCGGCACCGTCTACGGCAGCGGCGAAGGGCCTGGTTTCACCACGATCGCGATGCCCACCAACGCGGTGGAGACGTCCGGCTCGTTGACCGGGCACATCCTCGCCCAGGGCTGGGCTGACACCCCGGCCGAGCGCTCCCGCAACACACGGGTGGTGATCGTTCTGGTCGCCGCCCTGGGGCTGCTGGTCGCGATCAGCGTCATGATCGTCCTGCTCGCCGGCGACGCGCTGGACGGTCTCGTGGGCGGCGTGCTCAACGGGTGAGCCGCCGAGGGGACGCGATGGTGAGTCCGCCCACTACCGTCGGGCAACCGGCTGGCGGGTTCGCCGGACCGCCGTACACTGGCTTAGATCACTGACCCGGCGCGCGTGGTGCGCGCCCCTGGGCGATCTTGCGGGCGATCCGGCGGCACAGCCGCGGCAGGCCATCGCGAAGATGCGCCCCGCTCGAAAGGCTTTTGTTGACCACCTCTGCTGACCCCAGCACCGTCACGTCCGTTTTCAACTCAGTCCCGGCGGCCGACACCGCACGGGAGCAGCTCGACGTCGCCCCAAGCGAGGCCAGCACCGCGCAGGCCGAGCCGACCGAGACCGCCGAGCCGATCAGCTTCGCCGCCCTCGGCCTGCCCGAGCCGCTGGTCCGCGCACTGGCACAGCAGGGCATCACCAGCCCGTTCGAGATCCAGCGGGCCACCGTTCCGGACGCGCTCGCCGGCCGCGACGTGCTGGGCCGCGGGCAGACCGGTTCGGGCAAGACGCTCGCCTTCGGGCTGCCGATGATCGCCCGGCTGGCCAACCGCAACCGGGCCCGGCCGATGCGTCCGCGCGCCCTGGTCCTGGTGCCCACCCGCGAGCTGGCCATGCAGGTCAACGACGCCCTGATGCCGCTGGGCAAGGCCGTCGGCATCTTCCTCAAGACCGCCGTCGGCGGTGTCCCGTACGACCGTCAGATCGACGCGCTGCGGCGCGGCGTGGAGATCATCGTGGCCACCCCCGGCCGGCTCGGCGATCTCATCGAGCGGGGCATCTGCCAGCTCGACGACGTCGAGGTCACCGTGCTCGACGAGGCCGACCAGATGGCCGACATGGGCTTCCTGCCCGAGGTCACCGAGTTGCTGGCGAAGACGCCCGCGAACGGTCAGCGGCTGCTCTTCTCGGCCACCCTGGACGGTGACGTCGACGCGTTGGTCAAGCGGTTCATGACCGACCCGGTGACCCACTCCACGGCACCGTCGACCGCCTCGGTGTCCACCATGGACCACCACATGCTGTTGATCCCGCCGCACGAGAAGTTCCCCGTGGCGGCCTCGATCGCCGCTCGGGACGGCCGGACCATGGTCTTCGCCCGTACGCAGCTCGGCGTGGACCGGCTGGTCGAGCAGCTCGCCGCAGTCGGGGTCCGCGCCGGTGGGCTGCACGGCGGCAAGACCCAGCGGATGCGCACCAAGACCCTCGCGGAGTTCCGTGAGGGCCGGATGAACGTGCTGGTCGCCACGGACGTGGCGGCTCGGGGCATCCACGTCGACGGGGTCACCCTGGTGCTGCACGTCGATCCGCCGAAGGACCCGAAGGACTACCTGCACCGGGCCGGGCGCACCGCCCGGGCCGGGGAGTCGGGCGCGGTCGCCACGCTGGTGCTGCCCAAGCAGCGCCGCACCACCCTGGCGATGATGGAGAAGGCCGGCGTCGCGCCGGCCGAGACCCGGGTCCGGGTCGGCGACCAGGCTCTGGCCGAGCTGGTCGGCGCCCGGGAGCCCAGCGGTGTCCCGGTTCGCGTCGAGGCGGAGCCGCGCGGCTACGGCGACCGCTCCGGCGGTTCGCGTCGGTTCGACGACCGTTCCGGTGGCCCGCGCCGCTTCGGTGACCGGACGGGCGGCGAGCGGCGCTACGGCGACCGGCCGACCGGTGAGCGCCGCTACAGCGACCGGCCCCAGGGTGAGCGCCAGTACGGTGACCGCCCGCAGGGTGAGCGCCGCTACGGCGACCGCCCGGCCGGCGAGCGGCGTTTCAGCGACCGCCCCCAGGGTGACCGCCAGTACGGTGACCGCCCCCAGGGCGAGCGTCGCTACGGCGACCGCCAGCACAGCGACCGCCAGCACAGCGACCGCCCGCAGGGCGAGCGACGTTACGGCGACCGGCCCACCGGCGATCGCGGCTTCGGCGACCGCCCGCAGGGCGAGCGGCGTTACACCGATCGGGACACCCGGGGTTACGGCGACCGGCCGCAGGGTGAGCGCCGGTTCGGTGACCGGCCGCAGTTCGGCGACCGGGACGGCCGACCGACCGGCGAGCGGCGCTTCGGCGACCGGGACGGCCGGGGTGACCGGCCGACTGGCGAGCGGCGTTTCGGCGACCGCGACACTCGGGGTGGTTTCCGCCCGGAGAGCCGTGGTCGGGACGACCGGCCCCGCGACGACCGCCCCCGTGAGGACCGTCCGCGCGACGACCGGCGCGGTTTCGGCGGGCGACCGCCGGCGCGTACCCACTGACGCACTGACGCACTGACGCACTGAACGCCGTCGCGGAGCACATGCTCCGCGGCGGCGTTCGCGCATGCCCTGCCGAGGTGGGTCGGGTCGCGTAACGTCCGGCTCATGTCGACCATGCCGCAGTCAATCTTCTGGTCCCGGACAGACACCGCCGGCAGCGAGCAGGTCCTCCTCGACGACAGCCGCGGGTTGGCGGCCCGGGGCACCCTGCTCGCCGTGGACCCGATCCCCTGGACCGCCCGCTACCAGCTGACCACCGCGCCGGACTGGTCCACCACCCGGGTCGAGGTCGAGGCCGAAGGGCTGGGCTGGCTGCGCAGGGTGACCCTGGAGCGGGCGGCGGGTCGGTGGCGGGTGACCACCGCCGAGCAGGGCGACCTGGACCGAGCCCTGGTCACGGCGGGTCATCCTCGTGCCGGCCTGCCGGGCACCGACGACACGGACCGGCTGGCCGACGCGCTCGACGTCGACCTGAGCGGTTCGCCGCTGTTCAACACCCTGCCGGTCCACCGGCTCAGGCTGGCCGCCGAGCCGGCCGACGTGGCACACCGGATCACCGTCGCCTGGGTGCTGCTGCCCGGTCTGGAGGTGGTGGCGGCCGAGCAGATCTACACCGGGCTCGGGCCGGGTCGGGTGCGCTTCGCCAGCGGCACCTTCACCGCCGACATCGATCTGGACGACAGCGGCTACGTGGTGCGCTACCCCGGGCTGGCGGAGCGGATCGACCCCCGCTGAACGCGCGGTGCCCGCCGGCCTCGACCAGTCGCGGTCGCGCGGCTCAGGCGGGCCAGGCCCCGCTGGTCAGGAAGCGTTCGATTGTGGCCAGGTGCGGGGTCAGGTCGAGGCCCTGGGCGGCCACCCAGTCGTCGGCGTAGTAGGTGTCGGCGTACCGGTCGCCCGGGTCGCAGATCAGGGTGACCACCGAGCCGGTGCGGCCCTCGGCGAGCATCGCGGCGATCAGGCCGAACGCGCCCCACAGGTTGGTGCCGGTGGACCCGCCCACCCGGCGGCCGAGCTGCGCCGACCCGGCACGCATGGCGGCCAGTGACGCCGCGTCCGGCACCTGGACCATCCGATCCACCACCGAGGGCAGGAACGACGCCTCCACGGTGGGCCGGCCGATCCCCTCGATGCGGGAGCCCTTCCCGGTCCGTACCGACCAGTCGGCGGCCAGCCAGGCCGGGTAGAACGCCGAGTTCTCCGGGTCGACCACGCAGAGTTTGGTGGCGAGTCGGCGGTACCGGGCGTACCTGCCGATTGTCGCGCTGGTGCCCCCGGTGCCGGCGCCCACCACGACCCAGGCCGGGATCGGGTGCCGCTCCAGTTCGAGCTGGGCGTAGATCGACTCGGCGATGTTGTTGTTCCCCCGCCAGTCGGTCGCCCGCTCGGCGTAGGTGAACTGGTCCATGAAGTGCCCACCGGAGTCCTCGGCCAGCCACCGGGCCTCGACCACCACGCTGGCGGGGTCGTCCACCAGGTGGCACCGGCCGCCCTGGAACTCGATCTGCGCGATCTTCTCGGGCGAGGTGGAGGCAGGCATCACCGCGATGAAGGGCAGCCCGAGCATCCGGGCGAAGTACGCCTCGGAGACCGCCGTGGAGCCCGAGGACGCCTCGACGATCGTGGTGCGCGGTCCGATCCAGCCGTTGCAGAGCCCGTAGAGGAACAGCGAGCGGGCCAGCCGGTGCTTCAGCGAGCCGGTGGGATGTGACGACTCGTCCTTGAGGTAGAGGTCGATCCCCCAGGCCCGGGGCAGCGGGAATGGCAGCAGGTGGGTGTCGGCCGAGCGGTTCGCGTCCGCCTCGACGGCGGCGATCGCCTCCGTCACCCAGATTCGGCTCGGCTCGTCGCACCGGTCGAGATGAGTCACGCCGGAAACGTAGCAAGCAGGCCAGGCGTGGTCAGCGCCGGTCCGGCGGCATGCTCCGACGGTGTTGGCGGCGCTGACCGGCGCGGCCGACGGCCTGGACGAGTGGGGTCAGCGCGAGGGCCAGCCGGGGCAGGGCGTCCAGCAGGCGTACCTGCGCTCCCCGCCAGCGAGGCAGACTGACCACCGGGCGTGGTCGGTGGGCCAACCGGACCGCCCGGGCGGCGACCCGCTGCGCGGTCAACATCGACCCGGTGAACGAGGCCACCGCTCCGGGGTCGGCGAGCCGGTCGTGCAGCATCGGGGTCCAGATGCCGTCCGGGCAGAGGCAGGAGACGTGCACCCGGCGGTAGCCCGCGATCCGCAGATCCGACAGCGTGCCGAGGCTGAACGCCAGCAGGGCGTGCTTGCTGGCCGCGTACACCGTCTCGCCGGGCGCGGCGATCAGCCCGGCCAGCGAGACGACGTTGAGCACGTGGCCGTGGCCCTGCCCGCGCATCACGGCCAGCGCGGCGAGGGTGCCGTTCATGGCACCCAGGGCGTTGACGTCGAACAGCCGGCGGCGGGTCGGCCCGTCGTGCTCCCAGGACGGCCCGGTGGTCAGGACGCCGGCGTTGTTGACCCAGAGGGCGAGGTCGCCCCGGGCTGCCGCGCTCGCGGCGACGGCGGCGCAGGCGCCCTCGTCACGCACGTCGAGGGCCGCCGACCAACCGCCGAGGGGCGCTGCGGCGGCGGCCACCGCTGTCGGGTCGAGGTCGGTGAGCAGCACCGACCAGCCGTCGGCGTGCAGCGCGGTGGCAATCGCGTGGCCGAGCCCTCCGGCAGCGCCGGTCACCACGGCCACGCGCCGTCCCGGCGGGGTCATCGGCGCACGCTACCGCCGGCCGACCGGGCGACACCAGGGGTACGCGTCGGTCAGGTCGCGGGCGGGCCGACCGGCTGCGGGCGGTTCTCCCACTTGGTGGAGAGTGCGATGGCGGTGCGGGTGGAGGCCACCCCGGGGGTCCGGTTCAATCGCACGATCAACTGCTCCAGCTCGGCGATCGTGCCGACCCGGGCCTTGAGCAGGAACGACTCCACGCCGGCCATGAAGTAGCAGGACTCGATCTCGGGCAGCACCCGCAGCGACTCGAGCATGTCGTCGGTGTCGGCGCCGGAGTCCTCGACGATGCCGATCAGCGCCGTGACGCCCAGTCCGATCGACTCCGGGGCCACGTCCGCGCGGTAGCCCCGGACCACGCCGCTGCTCTCCAACTTGCCGACCCGTTCGTGCACGGCCGGGGCCGACAGGCCCACCTGTCGGGCCAGCTCGGCGTAGGAGAGGCGAGCGTTGCCGCGCAGCAGGTCGACGAGGTTCAGGTCGATGGCGTCCACAGAGAGTGACCCTAACCTCTGAGGCATAACGTGGCGGCTTCGGCATCCGTTGGGCTGAGTGGTGAGTCACTGTTGACAAACCGCCGGTCACGGCGGAGGTAGCACAAGTACCATTACTAACTCCTCACTCAGTGCATTTTTCGCGTTTGGGCGGACAGGTCATGTCCCCGGTGCTGTAATTGCCATACGTCCCTCATGACGGCTCTGGGCTACGCACCAGCCGGGGGCAGTGTGTTCAGCCGGGGGCTTCGTCGACGCGAGGAGGGGGCTGTGGACACTGGAGATCGCCTGCTGACACCGGGTGAGGTCGCCGCGCTGTTTCGGGTAGACCCGAAAACTGTGACGAGATGGGCGGCGGCCGGCCGGATAGGAAGCATCCGGACTCCAGGCGGGCATCGCCGGTTTCGGGAATCCGAGGTGCGGGCCCTGCTTGAGGGGGAGGGCATGCTGGACGAGGTGGACGAGGTCGGAAAGCCACGCAATGTGGGGCCGGCCGCATCCACGGGGCCGGGTCCGGCCAACGCCGGCATGTACTGAACTGGTGCGGACATCGCTACGCGGACCGGACTTCGGCCCGGTCCGCGTCCCGCTTCGGCCGACCGCCCGGGCGGCGTCGCGGCGCGGTGCCGGTGCCTGCCGAGTGGTCGGCTCAGCTCCGGGCCGTGCCGAGCTGGCCGGACCAGCGCCGGAACAGGGTGTGTGGGACGCCGAGCGCGTCGAGCACCTTGCCGGCCACGAAGTCGACCAACTGCTGGGCGCTGGCGGCCGCGCCGGCTCCGTAGAAGCCGGGGCTGGCGGGCAGCACCACCGCGCCGGCGTCGTGCAGCGCGATCAGGTGCTCCAGGTGACTACGGGTCACCGGCGTTTCCCGGGGGACGATCACCACCGGGCGGCGTTCCTTGAGGTTGACCTCGGCGGCGCGCTGCAACAGGTCCTTGGAGAGCCCGATGGCGATGCCGGCGCAGGCTGCCGTGCTGGCCGGGACCACGGCCATCCCGCGTACCCGGTAGGAGCCGCTGCTCGGCCCGGCGGCCAGGTCACCGGCCGGCCAGTGCCGCACGTCCGCCCCGGTCAGGTCCCGGTCGAGCCAGGCGGTGAGATCCTCGGCCCAGTGCCCGTCGCGGAACGGTCGACCGGTCTCGTCGAGCACGGTGAGTCGTGCCGCGCGGGACACGATCAGGTCCACCGGCTCGCCCGCGTCGAGCAGTCCTCCGATGACGGCCGCCGCGTACGGCGTACCAGATGCTCCGGAGACCCCGACCACCCATGGTTCCCGCATGCCCCCAGCCTGCCTGGTGCGGCTGGTCCGATGGTGGGCACCCCCGGGATACGCCGCTTCGGCATGCTGGCGGGCTAGGTGGGCATTGCGTCAACCTGACATGCTGCTGGAGATTCGCATGGGAACCATCTCGCGCAGGAGGCATCGGTGACGACCGGTGGGGCCCTTCTGGTGTTGCAAGCCGAATGTCCGATCCAGTCCCGGCTCTCACCGTACGCCGACCGCGTGCAGGAGTGGCTGCTCGGCCTGCTGCCCGACCTCGGCCTCGCACTGGACGACGCCGCGCTGCACCGGCTGACCCGGGGAGCGTTCGCCCGGTACGCCGGACGGCTCTACCCGGACGCCACCGAAGCCGACCTTCGGGTGCTGACCGTGCTGTTCACCTGGTTCTTCCTGGTCGACGACGCCTGTGACGGGCCGGATCGACTCACCTCGGAGCAGATCCGGGGCCTCCGCAACGGCACGCTGGCGCTGCTGCGCGACGGCCCCCGGCTGCGTCACGCCGGGCTCACCGGTCCGCTCCGACGGCTGCTGGTGCTGGCCTGGCGGGAGCCGCGCCGCCGGATGCCGGCCCGGTGGCGGTCGCGTTTCGCCGACACGGTCGCCCGGCACCTCCACGGCACCTGGCAGGAGGCGGTCAACAAGGAAGCCGCCCGCCGGCCCGGCGTCGACGAGTACGTGGAACTGCGGCGGGCGACCTCGGCGGCGGAGGTGTCGTACGCGCTCGTGGAGTTCGCGGGTGGGCGTCCGTTGCCCGACCCCGTCTACCACCATCCGCTGCTGCGTCAGATCGCCCAGGTCGGCAACGACCTGCTCTCCTGGTACAACGACCTGGCCTCGCTGGAGAGGGACCGGGCGACCGCAGGCGGGCACAACCTCGTCCTGGCCATCGAGGCCGAACTGGCGGTGCCGTCGGCGGAGGCGGTCGCCCTGGCGGTCGAGCGGTGGCGGGAGTCGATGCGGCAGTTCGTCGCGCTACGGTCCGCGGTGCCGTCGTTCGGCCCGACCCTGGACCGGGCGGTCACCGACCACCTCGACGTGGTCGCGTACGCCGTCCGGGGCACCATCGACTGGACCCTGGAGAGCGCCCGCTACCCCACCAGCAAGGAAGGGCCCCTTACCAACGCCTCGGGTATAGGAAGGGGCCCTTCCTAACGCTCAGGCTGCGGGGCGGCGCAGTCAGCCGGCCGGGCTGCGGGGCGACGGCGCAGTCAGCGGTCAGGGCCGTAGGCCGAGCCGGATCACCAGGTCGAGCAGCGCGAAGACGAACAACGCGATGCCGACGAACCCGTTGGCCGTGAAGAACGCCCGGTTGACCTTGCTCAGGTCGGTCGGGCTGACCACCAGGTGCTGATAGGCGAACGCGACAGCGGTGAGCGCCAGCCCGATCCACCAGAGCCAGCCGAAGCCGATCATCACACCGAACCAGACGAACAGCGCGAAGGTCACCACGTGCGCGACAGTGGAGGCGTGCAGCGCGAAGCGCCGACCGTACCGGGCGGGCACGCTGTGCACCCCGATCTCCTGGTCGATCTTGGAGTCCTGGCAGGCGTAGATCAGGTCGAAGCCGCCGATCCAGAGCCCGACCGCCGCGCCGAGCACCCAGGCCGGCCCGGAGCCGTCCAGGGTGCCGGTGACCGCCAGCCAGGCGCCGACCGGGCCGACCGCCTGGGCGATCCCCAGGATGGCGTGCGGCCAGTTGGTGAACCGCTTGCCGTAGGGGTAGACGACCAGCGGCACCACCGCGAGCGGCGCGAGCACCAGGCAGAGCGGGTTGAGCAGGGCGGCGGCGACGAGGAAGACCACCAACGCGACGCCCGCGCCGGTCCAGGCCGTCCGCACGCTCACCGCCCCGGTGACCAGTTCCCGTCCGGCGGTACGCGGATTCCGCGCATCGATCCGCCGATCGAGGATCCGGTTGGCGGCCATCGCGAACGTCCGTGCCCCGACCATCGCCACGGTGATCAGCAGCAGGTCCCACCAGCGCACCCGCCCGCCGTCGACCTGCATGGCGCTCAGCGCCGACAGGTACGCGAAGGGCAGCGCGAACACCGAGTGCTCGATCGCGACGAGCTTGAGGAAGGACTTGACCCGGCCCGGCTTCTCGGCCGGAGCGTCGAGGACGGCCATCAGAGCCCGTACTCCTTCCAGCGCTTGTCGACCAGGGCCGTGACCTCCGGGCTCATGCTCATCTCCTCCGGCCAACCGCGGGTGTAGCCCTCGGTCGGGAGTTTGCGGGTCGCGTCGACGCCCGCCTTGCCGCCCCAGAACTGCTGGTACGACGAGTGGTCGAGGTGGTCCACCGGCCCCTCGGTGAGCAGCAGGTCGCGCGCGTAGTCGACGTTGCCGAAGGCACGGAAGGCGACCTCGTTGTAGTCGTGCACGTCGCAGTCCTCGTCGACGATCACGATGAGCTTGGTCAGCGACATCAGGTGCGCGCCCCAGATCGCGTTCATCACCTTCTGCGCGTGCTTCGGGTACCGCTTGCGGATCGACACGATCGCGCAGTTGTGGAAGACCCCGGCGGCCGGCAGGTCGTAGTCGACGATGTCCGGGATCATCAGCTTGAGCAGCGGCTGGAAGATCCGCTCGGTGGCCTTGCCGAGACCGTGGTCCTCCTGCGGCGGCTTGGAGGTGACGATCGAGTGGTAGACCGGCTTGCGTTGCATCGTCATCGCCTCGACGTGCAGCACGGGGAACGGCTCGACCGGGGTGTAGAAGCCGGTGTGGTCGCCGAACGGCCCCTCGGGCAGCCGCTCACCGGGCTCCAGGTAGCCCTCCAGCACGATCTGCGCGTGCGCCGGCACCTGCAACGGCACGGTGAGGCAGTCGACCATCTCCACCCGCTCGCCGCGCAGGAACCCCGCGAACAGGTACTCGTCGATGTCGCCGGGCAGCGGCGCGCTGGCCGCGTACGAGACGACCGGGTCGCAACCGATCGCGATCGCGACCGGCAGGCGCTGCCCGAGCCGCTCGGCGACCGCGTGGTGGGCGGTCGAGTCCTTGTGGATCTGCCAGTGCATGCCCAGGGTGTTGCGGCCGTGCTGCTGGAGCCGGTACAGGCCGAGGTTGCGCTTGCCGGTCTCCGGGTGCTTGGTGTGGGTCAGCCCGTAGTTGTGGAAGATCCCGCCGTCGCCGGGCCAGACCTGCAACCCCGGCAGCCGGTTCAGGTCGACGTCCTCACCCCGGTAGACGACCTCCTGGCAGGGCGCGGTCTTCACCTTGCGCGGCGGCACCGACTTGAGCTGCATGACCTTGCCGAGGCCCTCCCGGATGCCCGACCAGCCGACCGGCAGCTCCGGCTTGATCAGCGCGCCGATCCGGGCACCGATCTCGTCCAGCGAGTCGACACCGAGGGCCATCGCCATGCGCTTCTCGGTGCCGAACAGGTTGATCGCCACCGGCATCTCGCCCCGGGTCGGGCGCTCGAAGAGCAGCGCCGGCCCGCCGGCCCGCACCGTGCGGGTGACCACCTCGCTGATCTCCAGGGTGGGGTCGACCGGGACGTCGACCCGGCGCAACTCCCCCGCGCGCTCCAGCGCCGCGAGAAAGTCCTTGAGATCGGTGTACGGGAAGCCACGAGCCGCCATACCCGCCAGTCTCCCGCACCGGCTCCCGCACGGCCCAAGCCGGGTGCTGTGACGCTCGCGATTACCCGCCACCGCTGGCGGGCGACGGGCGACGGGCAGCGGGCGACGGGCAGCGGGCGGCGGGTTTTGATCAACTCGGCTTTCAGGAAACTGCGGTGTCCCAGGCCGCCGGACACCGCGACTTCAAGGAAGGCGAGTGGATCAACCGGCAGGACCCGAACCTCGGGCATGGCGGGCGGTTGAGCGGGTAGCCGGGCAGGCGGCGGGCGAATGACAGACGGAGGCGCGCGCGGGCGGAACCGGCAGAGGCCACGCGCGGGCGGAACCGGCAGAGAGCACGCGCGGGCGGACGGCAGGCGGAGGCGGCGATGGGCGCGGAGCGGGTTCCGGCGGGGTTCACCGAGCAGCGGGCTCGGGTCGGCCAGATCACCATGAACTACGTGCGTGGCGGCACCGGACCGCCTCTGGTGCTGCTGCACGGGTATCCGCAGTGCTGGTACATGTGGCGGCACCTGCTGCCCGAGTTGGGGCGCTCCTTCGACGTGGTCGCGCCCGACCTGCGCGGCTTCGGGGGCAGCGACGCCCCGGACGGCGGGTACGACAAGAAGACTGTCGCCGCCGACCTGCACGGACTACTCGACCAGCTCGGCTTGGCCGGTGACCTCCGGCTGGTCGGGCACGACCTGGGGACCATGGTGGCGTACGCCTACGCCGCCGCCCATCCGCAGCGGGTGAGTCGGCTGGTGCTCACCGAGGCGCCGATCCCCGACGAGAGCATCTACACGTTCCCCGCGCTCACCTCGGCCGGGCCGGGGGTGTGGAACTTCGGCTACTTCTCTCTCGGCAACGGGCTGCCGGAGGCGCTGGTCAAGGGGCGGGAGTCGCTCTGGGTGGACAAGTTCACCGACGCGCTGATGGTGCGCAGGGGCAGCATCGCCGCGCCCGACATCGAGGAGTTCGCCAGCCATCTGCGCGACCCGGCGCACCTGCGGGCCAGCTTCGCCTACTTCCGGGCGTTCGAGCAGGACATCGCCGACAACGCGGCGTACCGGGCGACGAAGCTGACGATGCCGGTGCTGGCCGTCGGCGCGGCGGCCAGCCTCGGTGGGCAGGTCGACGAGCAGGTTCGTCGGTACGCCGACACGGTCCGCGGTGAGGTGATCGAGGACTGCGGGCACTGGCTGTACGAGGAGCGCCCCGACGAGATGCTCGCCCTGCTGCGCGACTTTCTCGGGGCGGCCTGAGCAGCGGCCCGAAGGCGTCTTCGGTCAGGCGGCGGGCGTCCAGGCGTGGACGGCCAGCGGCGGGTCGAGCGGTGCCCGGGTGAGCCGGTTGGCGAAGGTGGACATGGTGTACGCGCCGACGCCGAGCACCACGTCCAGCGCGTGCCGGGGCTGGTAGCCGGCGGTCAGGAAGTCGTCCAACTCGTCGTCGGGCACTGCGCCTCGGTGGTCGAGCACGGCCAAGGTGAATTGACGCAGCGCCTCCAGTCGCGGCTCGGGCAGCGCCGAGCCGGCACGCAGTGCGGTGATCAGCTCGGCGGTCGCTCCGAGTTGGGTGAGCTTGCCGGTGTGCAGGGCGACGCAGAAGTGGCACTCGTTGGTGGTGGAGACCGTCAGGATGACCACCTCCCGCTCCAGCGGGACGAGGTCGGTCTGCTCGAAGCCCGCACTGGCGGCGAGAAAGCCGGCGAGCAGCCGCGGTGACTCGGCCATCAGCGCCACCGGGGTGGGCAGCCAACCGAACCGGGTCTGCACGCCCTCGACGGCCCGACGGGCGGCGGTGGGCACGGTTTCGGCGGTGTGCGCGGTGAAGACGGACACGGTGCACCTGCTTTCAGAGGATCGGCCGGGAGAGCGAGAGCGCGCGGCGCCGGGAGGGCGCCGGGGGCCGTGCCGCATCCCGTACGATAGTCAACGTGGTTGACGAAATAGTAAACGGGGTTGTCGAACATGGCAACCGCTGATCCCGCGCGTCCCGGCTTCGCGCTGCCGCTGCTTCTGTTGGCCGGCTTCCGAACGCTGATCGACGACCTGCACGCCGAGCTGGCCCGCGAGGGGCATCCGGAGCTGCGACCGCTGCACGGGTTCGTGCTCCAGGCCGTCGGCGCGGACGGCACCACCGCCACCGAGCTGGGCCAGCGGCTGGGCATCTCCAAACAGGCCGCCGGCAAGACCGTCGACCGGTTGGTGGCCGTCGGCTACCTGGAGCGGGTCGACGACCCCTCCGACGCCCGACGGCGGCTGGTCCGAGTGACCCCGCGCGGCGCCGACGGGCTGCGTCGCTCGGCCGAGATCTTCGACCGGCTACGTACACAGTGGACTGAGACGCTCGGCCCGGAACGGGTCACCGCAATGGAAGACGACCTCGGCACGATGGCCTCGGCCAACTGGTTCCGACTCGACGTGCCCGGCTGGTTCGGCGGCTGATCGCGGGCGGCGAGCGAGACCTCCGGGCCATCCTGCGGAGTGGCCCCGGTCGGGTGCGGGAACGCCGGCGACCGGCCGGCTGGGGGGACGGTCAGTGGGTGCGGGCCAGCTCGACGAAGGCCCGCCACGCGGCCGGGGTGAAGGTGAGCAGGTCGCCGTCGCGGTCCTTGGAATCGCGGACGTGCACCCGGCCCGGCAGGTTGTCGGCGACCTCGACGCACGCGCCAGCGTCGTTGCCGCTTCGGGTGGACTTGTGCCAGCGGGCTCCGGTCAGATCCATGGCTTCACGATCTCCTCGAGCAGGTCGATCGACTGCTGCCGGGGCAGCGCGTCACTCCGCAGACTCTCCCACCTTCCGAGCAGGGTCGCCACCTCGTTGATGTCGTCCACGGCGGTGCCACCGGTCTGGCTGTCGAGGAAGCCGAGCCAACTGCCGTCGGCGGTGCGGCCGAGGATGAACGGCCCGAAGAGACCGGCGTGCAGCCCCACACTCTGCGGCAGCACGTGCACCCTGATGTGCGGGCGTCGGGCGCACACCACCAGGTGCCGCAGTTGCTCGGCCAGCACCCCGGCGCAGCCCTCCGCGAAGCGCTGCAACGCGGCCTCGTCGATCACGGCGGTGAGCTGCGGCGGGTGCTCCCGGTCGAGGATCGTCTGACGCTCCAGCCGGGCGGCCACCAACTCCTCGACCCGGTCGGCGGTGAGCCCCAGGTCGAGCCGGAACACCGCCCGGGCATAGTCGGCGGTCTGCAACAGACCGGGAATCATCGTCGCGCCGAAGCAACGCAGCTGGGTGGCGACCCGTTCGACCTCCAGCCAGGGGCGGAACCAGACCGGCTCACCGTCGCGCCGGCCCAGCTCGCGCAGCGAGACCAGCAGGCCGCCGGTGTCGAGCACCTCGTCGGCCCGGGTCAGGTAGGCCAGATTGGGCACCGTCTGGCCCAGCTCGACCGACGAGACCATCGAGGGCGAGTAGTGCGCGCGTTTGCCATACTCCTCCTGGCTCAGCCCGGCTGCGAGCCGCGACCGCCGGAGTTGGTCCCTGATCATCGCCGCCGTGGACACCGCTGTGGTCACCGCACCCCACCTTCCGCCGCGATCGTTGGGTCGCACGACCCCCCTGCCGCACGGTATCGAGCGCTTGACGCTGCGTCACCCCATGACGCGCATATCGCGGTAACGCGAGCTGCGTCCCCGCCTGACCGCCCGGCTCACCGGTGGCCACCACAAGATCCACTCGGGTTTCAGGAAGTCGCGGCGTCCCAGGGCGCAGGACACCCCCACTTCCTGAAAGCCGAGTGGATCAACGGCTGACCAGGCGCGGGGCACCGCCACAATGGTGCCGAGGACCGGTCAAGGCCGGCAGACACGTCTCACTGTTCCTGGCCGAATGCCTGGACGCGGGAGCAGAGTGAGTTCATGTCGGACGCGTATGTCGTCGGCGACCCGGACGGGCTGTCGCCCCTGCTGGTCGAGCTTCGCGACGCCGTCGCTCGGGAGCTGCACGCCCAACTGGCGTTGCGCGGCGAGCGGATCGAGCTGGCCGATCTACCGGAGGTGTCATACCAGGTCACCAGGCAGGTCGAGCGGACCTTGCGGGCCTGGCAACCCACGCGGTAGATGCGGGCCGGCCACGGACGAATCCGTGACCGGCCCGCGCTCCACGTTCAGGTCAGTCCAGCCCACCGTACGAGTGCAGGCCGGTGAAGAAGATGTTCACGCCGAACAGGTTCATCAGCATGGTGAGGAAGCCGAGCACCGCGAGCCAGGTCGCCACGTTGCGCCGCACGCTGGGCGTGGCCCGGGCGTGCAGGTAACCGGCGTACACCACCCAGGAGATGAACGCCCAGGTCTCCTTCGGGTCCCAACCCCACGGCCGACCCCAGGCCGCCTCGGCCCAGATGGCACCAGCGATCACCGCGAAGGTGAAGATCGGGAACGCGAAGGCGTGCAGCGCGAAGGTCAGCCGCTCCAGGCTGGCTGCGCCGGGCAGCCGCTTGGCCAGGGTGTACGGGAAGCTCCGCTTGCCCTTCTCGTACCCGTTGCGCATCAGGAAGCCGACTGCCGGCACCGCACCGAGCAGGAAGATGCCGGACGCGAAGACGATGGTCGAGACGTGGATGACGAACCAGTACGAGTTCAGTGCGGGCACCAGCGGCACGATCGGCACGTACAGGACCAGCTCGGCGGTGGCCACCAGCAGCACCATCACCAGCGTGAGGAACAGCCCGAGCTTGCGCAGCGACGGTCGCTTCCAGAGCACCACCAGCCAGGCCGCGACCCCGATGAACGTCACCGTGAGCACGAACTCGTACATGTTGCCCCACGGCATCCGGTCGGCCGCGAGGCCACGGGTGACCAGCGCCGCCAGGTGCAGCACGGCGGCGACCGCGGTCGCGCCCACCCCGATCAGACCCGCGAGGCGGGCACGCCGCGCGGGACCGTCGGCCACGGGCGGCGACGGGACCGGTGCGGGCAGGGTCGGCACGACGCCGCCGCCGGCACCGACCAACTCGCGCACCGGAGCCGCCGTGGCGACCCGGGTACGGGCGTTGCCCAACGCGTACTCGACGGCGTGACCGATCATCGCGATCAGATACGCCAGGATCGCGAAGGTCACCAGATTGTCGGAGAGTGCGGACATCACTCGGCTCCTTCTCGCACACCGCGGTCACTGGAGTCAGTGCCCGCGTCGGCCCGTCGGTCACCGCTGACGGCGGCCACGAGCTGGGCGAACTCCTCGGCGAACCCTGGATAGTCGGTGCGCGGCAACCCACCGGCCTCCACCAAACTACTACCGTCCGTCGGAGATCCTGCCCCGGGGTTGGCCGGCACCACCCGGAAGAACACCCGGCGACGCCGCCCGAACAGCGAGCCCATCAGCCCGACCAGCAGGACACCGCAGCTGATCAGCAGCGGCGTCGCACCGGGGTCGTGCCGGATGGAGAGGGTGACGTACCGCTCGGTGCCCAGGAACTCGACAGTGGTGCCGTCCTCCAGCGTCCAGGTCTCGCCCTTGCGGAGCAGCTTGGTGCCGACCTCCTTGACCTTGCCGGTCCGCACCTGCCGCTGGTCGAGCTGGTAGACCGAGCCGGGGATGCCGGCGTCCAGGCCGAGGTTGCCCCGGTAGGCGACGAGGTTCAGCACCGGGTTGCGCTCGGTCGGATACTGCGAGCGGACGAACGGCGCCTGTTCGGGTGCCGTGGGCAGGTAGATGCCGGTGAACGCCATCTGCTCGTCCGGGGTGCGCTGGCCGGTGGCCGGATCGACGTTCGCGTCCGGGAACGCGGCCAGACCTTCGCTGGTCAGGCCCATGTCACCGGTGGTCAGGAACGGCTCGTCGCTGACCTGGCTGTTGCCGAACCGGTCGGTGTAGCGGATCACCGGGGCGTACCCGTGGCCGAGCAGGTAGACGTTCGCGTCGTTCAGGCGCAGCGGCGAGTTCACCGAGAAGTCGGCGCTGCGGGTCGGCTCGTCCGGGCCGTCGACGGTGACCGTGGCGTTGAAGAACTCCGGCTGACCGGACGGCAGGAACCGGGCCTCGAAGTCGTCCAACCGCAGGCAGAAGCGGGGCAGGTCCGCGCTGTCCACCCGGGGCCCGAGCTTCGCCTCCGCGTACTGCTGTCGGGTGTTGCAGAAGGCGTTGTCCGCGCCCGCCACCAGCAGGCGGTTGCCGCTCCAGCCGTACCACGAGCCGAGCGCGACGCCGATCAGCACCGCGATGAGCGAGGTGTGGAACAGCAGGTTGCCGGTCTCCTTGAGGTAGCCCTTCTCGGCGGAGACCTCGTCGCCGCGCACCTCCACCCGCCAGCGGCGTTTGCGCAGCACGTCGGCGATCGCCGCCACGCCACCGGGTGGGGCGGGCAGCACAGTGTGCTGTGGCAGCCGGGCCATCCGCTTCGGCGCGGCCGGCGGCCGGGACCGCAACGCCCGGACGTGGTCGCGCAGTCGGGGCGTGATGCAGCCGATCAGGGAGGTGAACAGCAGCAGGTAGATCGCGGAGAACCAGACTGACCCGAAGACCTCGAACGCGCCGATCCGATCCAGTCGGGGGGCCCAGTCCGGGTGGTCGACGAAGTACTCGTTGACCTTCTCCGGGCTGATCCCGCGCTGCGGCAGCACCGAGCCGGGGATCGCGGCGATGGCGAGCAGGAAGAGCAGGATCAGGGCGGTACGCATGCTGGTGAGCTGCCGCCACGAGTTGCGCAGCAGCGCCAGCAACCGGTTCGGCCGGCGGCGTGGCGCCGGCGCCACGGTCTCCGGCCGGTCGTCGACGACCGTCATCAGATGCCCACCTCGCCCACCCCGACGGTGGTCTGCAACCAGATCACGAAGCTCTGCCACCCGCCGGTGACCAGCGCCAGGCCGATCAGGATGAGCAGGGCGCCGCCGACCCGGGTGACCCAGCGGCTGTTGCGCCGGACGGCGCGGAAGACCCCGAGCAGGCGTTCGAAGCCCAGCCCGAAGACCACGAACGGTATCCCCAACCCGAGGCAGTACGCCACGGCGAGCACCACGGCGCGGTCGCTCTGGCCGGACGCGGTGGCCATCCCCATCACCGCACCGAGCGTGGGGCCGGTGCAGGGCACCCAACTGAGCGCGAAAACCGCCCCGAAGACCGGTGCGCCGAGCAACCCGGCCGACGGCAGCCGGGAGATCCGGAACTCCCGTTGCAGGGCGGGGATCATCCCGAGGTAGCCGAACCCGAGCACGATGATCAGCACGCCGACGACGATTTCGAGCTGCCGCTCGTACTCGAAGAAGACCCGGCCGATACCGGCGAACAGGATGGCGGTGGCGACGAAGACGACAGTGAAGCCGGCGATGAAGAGCAGCGTGCCCGCGAGCACCCGGCCCTTGACGGCGCCGACCCGCGCGATCCGCTCCCGTACCGCGACACCCCCGCCGCCACCGTCGCGTGCCTCGGCGGCGGTGTTAGTAGGGGACCCCTGCTCTACCGCAGGCGTTAATAAGGTGCCCTTCCTTGCACTGCCCTCCAGGTCCGCCCCGGCCAGGCCGGTGACGTACGACAGGTAGCCGGGGACGAGTGGGAGCACGCACGGAGAGAGGAAGCTGACCAGACCGGCGAGCGCCGCCGCGCCGATGGCGAGCAGCAGCGGCCCGCTCAGGGCCAACTCTTTGAAGGTCTCGCCCATCAGTTCGACGCCGGCTTCTCGGCCACGATCCGCTCGACGATCGGTTGCAGGCCCTCCTGCTTGACGGCGGCCCGGATCACCGACGCGATCCGCCCCTCCCGGTCGAGCACCACCGTCGCCGGCACGCTGTTCGGCGGGATGTCCAGCGCGAGTGCCGTCTTGCTCGACGGGTCGTAGAGGCTCGGATAGGTGACCCGCCCCTGCTCGAACGCCTTGGCCTTGTCCCGCGAATCCTGCACGTTGATGCCGAGGAAGGTCACCCCGGAGCCCTTGGTGGCCTGGTAGACGGCCTCCAGGTCATCCGCCTCGGCCCGGCAGGGCGCGCACCAGGATCCCCAGAAGTTGACCACCACCACCTGGCCGCGGGCCTGGCTGACGTCATAGGTGCCGCCGAGGAGCAGCTCACCGGCGAGCTTCGGAGGGGCCGAGCGCTGGTCCGGCGCGCACTCGAAGATCCCGTCGGTGGTGGTCGTGCAGGCCTTCTCCTGCCCCTTCGACGACGTGCAGCCGACCAACGCCACCGCGGCGACGGTGGCGAGCAGGCCGGCGGTCCACCTCCGGGCGTTCATCAGGCCCCCTTGGCCGTCCGGGCGGTCGCGGAGAGGGCGATCAGGTGCGCGGCCGGCTCGCTGTAGCCGATGCCCACCACCTTCGCGCCGTCGAAGTGGAACGAGGTGAGGCTCGCCAGCCCGCACTGCCGCTTGCGCGGGTCGTGCCAGAGCCGCTTGCGCTCGACGTGGCGGCGCAGCGTCCAGATCGGCAGCTGGTGCGACACCAGCACCGCCTCGCGCCCCTCGGCGGCGACCCGGGCGGCTTGCACCGCGGCGAACATCCGCTCGGCGATCACCCGGTACGCCTCGCCCCAGGACGGGGTCACCGGGTCGCGCAGCACCCACCAGTTGCGCGGGTCACGGAACGACCCGTCGCCCGGGGACACCTTCTTGCCCTCGAACCAGTTCGCGCTCTCGATCAGCCGCTCGTCCACCCCGACCGGCAGCCCGAACTGGGCGGCGATCGGCTCGGCGGTCTGCTGGGCGCGTTCCAGCGGGCTGGCCACCACGTGCACGATCTCCCGCTCGGCCAGGCCCTGCGCGGCGGCCTTGGCCATCTGCACACCCAGCTCGGAGAGGCGGAAACCGGGCAACCGACCGTAGAGAATCTGATCCGGGTTGTACACCTCGCCGTGCCGGAGCACGTGGACCACCGTCTTACTCAAGGTTTCTACCCCCCGTGACCAGCCGCTGCCGCCGCGTTCGCCGCCGTCGGCAGCGCGTCGGCGATGTGTTCCAGAGCGGCGTCGTCGAGCGCCGCCGACACGAACCACGACTCGAACGCGCTCGGCGGCAGGTAGACGCCGGCGGCGAGCATCGCGTGGAAGAACGCCTTGAACGCGGGCACCTGCTGGGTGCGGGCGCTGTCGTAGTCGACCACGTCGGCGTCGGTGAAGAAGATCGAGAACATGCTGCCCGCGTACGACAGTCGGTGCGGGACCCCGGCGGCGGCCAGCGCGTCGGAGGCCAGCTTGCCCACGGTGGCGGCCGTCTGGTCGAGGCGCTGGTACAGCGCGTCGTCGGCGAGCCGCAGGGTCGCCAACCCGGCGGCGCAGGCGAGCGGGTTACCGGAGAGCGTGCCAGCCTGGTAGACCGGGCCGGCCGGGGCGAGACGCGCCATGATGTCCGCCCGCCCGCCGAACGCGGCGGCGGGCAGGCCACCACCCATGACCTTGCCGTACGTCCACAGGTCGGCGTCGGAGGCGTCGAGGCCGTGCCACCCGGCGCGGGAGACCCGGAACCCGGTCATCACCTCGTCCACCACGAGCAGGGCACCGTGCGCGTGCGCGATCCGGGCGAGCTGCTGGTTGAAGCCGTCGCGAGGGGCGACCACACCCATGTTGCCGGCGGCCGCCTCGGTGATCACCGCCGCGATGTGCGGGCCCTCGGCGGCGAATGCCTCCTCGACGGCCCGGATGTCGTTGTAGGGCAGCACGATCGTCTCGCTGGCCGCCGCGCCGGTCACGCCCGGCGAGTCGGGCAGGCCCAGGGTGGCCACGCCGGACCCGGCGGCGGCGAGCAGCGCGTCGACGTGCCCGTGGTAGCAACCGGCGAACTTGACGATCTTGGAGCGGCCGGTGAAGCCACGAGCCAGCCGGATCGCCGACATGGTGGCCTCGGTGCCCGAGTTGACCAGGCGGACCTGCTCCATCGGAGTCCGGTCGACGAGCTCGGCGGCCAACTCCACCTCACCCGGGGTGGGGGTGCCGAAGCTGGTGCCCCGGGCTGCGGCGGCCTGCACGGCGTCCACCACCTCCGGGTGGGCGTGCCCGAGGATCAGCGGCCCCCAGGAGCAGACCAGGTCGACGTAGCGGCGGCCGTCGGCGTCGTACAGCCACGGGCCCTCGCCACGGACCATGAAACGTGGGGCGCCGCCGACCGCCTGGAAGGCGCGCACGGGAGAGTTGACCCCGCCCGGCACGATGGCGCGGGCGCGGTCGAACAGGGCCTCGGAGGCCGGCGCTTCGGCCGGGTAGCGGCCGGATCCGGCGGGAAAGATGTCGGTCACGATGCGGCCATTGTGTCAGCGGCGAACGGCCCACCAGCAGCCACCCCGCAGTCGGGTTACCAGGCTCACCCGCAGGCGGTGCCCGCCAGCAGCGCCGGAAGGGGGCGCGCGCGGCCTGGCGGCGACGGCTCACGGCCTCGACAGGCCGGACCGGTCGGATCGCGCTAGGCTGACCGGGTGGATCGTGCCGAACTGTCCATCACGCTACACCGGACGGGCGACGAAGCAGTGCTGCGCCTGGCTGGTGAGATCGACATGCTCACGGCGGCCCAGCTCTCCACCGTGGTCAACGAGGTACTGGCCGACCCGCCGCCGCGGATCGTGCTCGACCTCGGCGGTGTCACCTTCTGCGACTCGCAGGGCCTGGGCACCCTCGTCGTGCTCAGCCGCAAAGCCAGCCACGCACAGAGCCTGCTGATGCTGACCCACGTGGGCGACTTCCTCATCCGGGTCCTGGACATCACCGGCCTCCGCAGCGCCCTGATGATCCGCAACGACCAGCCCACCGGCTGACCCACCCGCTCCCCCGCGTCAGGCGGTGTTGCCCCAGCGGGCCTGCTCCAGCATGCGTACCGCCCGGTCGCGGGCCTCCACGTCGTCGGAGCGCAGCAGGGTCGTCGCCTCGTCGACCGCGTCGGTGAGCCTCCGCCACTGCGTGTCGCGCTCCCGGACCAGGTCCGACTGGGCGGCCAGCTGCCGGGTCTTCACCCACAGCTCGACGAAGACCGACACCTTGGCCCGCAGCACCCACGGGTCGAACGGCTTGGTCAGGTAGTCCACCGCGCCCACCTGGTATCCCCGCAGGGCGAGCTGGGCGTCCCGGTCGGCCGCGGTCAGGAAGATGATCGGCACGTGTCGGGTCCGCTCGCGGCGCTTGATGTGACTCGCCGTCTCGAAACCGTCCATGTCCGGCATCTGCGCGTCCAGCAGGATCACGGCGAAGTCGTCCACCAGGAGCTGCTTGAGCGCCGCCTCGCCACTCTCCACCGCGACGGACTGGACCGGCAGGCCCTGGAGGATCGCCTCCAGGGCCGTCAGATTCTGCCGCCGGTCGTCCACGAGCAGCGCCTTGGCCATCTGGGTCACGAATTCTCCTCGGTCCGGCTGCCGTTGATCCAGGACGACATCAACTCGATCAGGTCGTCCAGGTCGACCGGCTTGGTGATGTAGTCGCTGCCCCCGGCAGCGAGCGCCGACTCACGATCACCCGGCATCGCCTTCGCGGTCAGGAAGACCACCGGCAGGTCGGCGAAGCGGTGGTTGCGGCGAATCTGGCGGGTGGTCTCGTACCCGTCCTGGTCGGGCATCATGGCGTCCATCAGCACGATGTCCACCTCCGGATGCTCGGCCAGCAGGCGGACACCGTCCGCCCCGTTGTCCGAGTACAGCACGGTCATCCCGTGCAGCTCCAACGCGCTGGTCAAGGCGAAGACGTTACGGACGTCGTCGTCCACGATCAGGACGGTGGCGCCGTCCAGTTGACGGGTGGCCGGTGCCTCCGGCCGCTCCGACAGCAGTTCCAACGGCGGCATGAGCAGCGACGACGGCAGGCCGGCCCGCTGCGGAGACGGCGCCTGGGGCGCGACCACCGCGTCCGGAGCCAGCACCTGCGGCACGAACAGGGTGAACGTCGAACCCTGACCCGGCGCGGACGACACGGTGATGGTGCCGCCGATCAACCGGGCCAGGTCGCGGCTGATCGACAGACCCAGACCGGTGCCGCCGTACCGGCGACTGGTCGTGCCGTCCGCCTGCTGGAACGCCTCGAAGATGATCGACAACTTGTCGTCGGAGATGCCGATCCCGGTGTCGATCACGGTGAAGGCGATCACCTGCTGGGCGTTGGTCAGCGCCGGCACGTCGAACACCGCGTTCTCCGCCGCCGGAGCGATCCGCAGCGTCACCGCACCGTTGTCGGTGAACTTCACCGCGTTGGAGAGCAGATTGCGCAGGATCTGCTGCAACCGCTGCGCGTCGGTCACCAGCGCCGGCGGCAGGTCCTTGCTCACCCGTACCTGGAAGTCGAGGTTCTTCTCCTCGGCCTGCGGCGCGAACGCCTGCTCGACGAAGCCGCGCAGCTCGGTGAAGCGGATCTCGGTCGGCTCGACGTCCATCCGACCCGCCTCGATCTTGGACAGGTCGAGGATGTCGTCGATCAGACGCAGCAGGTCCGAGCCGGACCCGTGGATGGTCCGGGCGAACTCGATCTGCTTCGGGCTGAGGTTCTGCTCCGAGTTCTCCGCCAGCAGGCGGGCCAACAGCAGCAACGAGTTCAGCGGCGTACGCAGCTCGTGGCTCATGTTGGCCAGGAACTCCGACTTGTAGGCCGACGCCCGGGTCAGCTGCTGCGCCTTCTCCTCCAGACCCAGCCGCGCCAGCTCGATCTCCCGGTTCTTCGTCTCGATGTTGCCCTTCTGCTCGGAGAGCAGCGTGGCCTTCTCCTCCAGCTCGGCGTTGGTGCGCTGCAACTCCGCCGACTGCTCCTGCATCTCGTGCGCCAGACGCTGCGACTGGGCCAGCAGCTCCTCCGTACGCCGGTTGGCCTGGATGGTGTTGACCGCGATGCCGATGGTGAGCACCAGCCGCTCCAGGAACGCGAGGTGCAGGTCGGAGAACGCCGACACGCTGGCGAACTCGATCACCCCGAGCAGCTCGCCCTCGAACAGGACGGGGAGCACCACCAGGTCGGACGGAGGTGTCTCGGCCAGACCGGAACGCAGGGTGAGTCGGCTGTTCGGGGAGGCGCTGACCCGGATCGTGCGGCGGGACAACGCGGTCTGCCCGACCAACCCCTCACCCGGCCCGAAGGTGACGTCGGTGCCCCGCGCCACGTACCCGTAGGAGGAGGTCAGCCGCAGCCGCATGCTGCCGTCGGTGTCGTCGGCCAGGAAGAAGGCGCCGAGCTGGGCGTCGACCAGCGGCGTCACCTCCGTCATGATCATGCGGCAGACCTCGCCGAGGTCGCGCTGGCCCTGCAACAGGCCACCGATCCGGGCCAGGTTGGAGTCCAGCCAGCCCTGCTCGGCGTTCTTCTTGGTCGTCTCCCGGAGGGTGACGATCATCTGGTTGATGTTGTCCTTCAGCTCGGCGACCTCGCCCTGCGCCTTGACCGCGATCCGCTGGGTCAGGTCGCCCCGGGTGACCGACGTGGACACCTGGGCGATGGCCCGCAGCTGCGTGGTCAACGTCGAGGCGAGCTGGTTGACGTTCTCGGTCAGGTCCCGCCACGTGCCGGAGACGCCCTTCACCTGCGCCTGACCACCGAGCTTGCCCTCGATGCCGACCTCGCGGGCCACCCGGGTCACCTCGTCCGCGAACGAGGACAACTGGTCGACCATGGTGTTGACGGTGGACTTCAGCTCCAGGATCTCGCCCTGGGCGTCCACCGTGATCTTCTGCGACAGGTCACCCTTCGCCACGGCGGTGGTCACCGAGGCGATGTTGCGGACCTGGCTGGTCAGGTTCGACGCCATCGAGTTCACGTTGTCGGTCAGGTCCCGCCACGTGCCGGAGACGCCCTTCACCTGCGCCTGACCACCGAGCTTGCCCTCGGTGCCCACCTCACGGGCCACCCGGGTCACCTCGTCCGCGAACGACGACAACTGGTCCACCATCGTGTTGACCGTGGACTTCAGCTCCAGGATCTCGCCCCGCGCGTCCACCGTGATCTTCTGCGACAGGTCACCCTTCGCCACCGCCGTGGAGACCTGGGCGATGTTGCGCACCTGGGCGGTCAGGTTCGACGCCATCGAGTTCACGTTGTCGGTGAGGTCCCGCCAGGTGCCGGCGACACCGCGCACCTGGGCCTGGCCGCCGAGCTTGCCCTCGGTGCCCACCTCACGGGCCACCCGGGTCACCTCGTCGGCGAACGACGACAACTGGTCCACCATCGTGTTGACCGTGGACTTCAGCTCCAGGATCTCGCCCCGCGCGTCCACCGTGATCTTCTGCGACAGGTCACCCTTCGCCACCGCCGTGGTCACCGAGGCGATGTTGCGCACCTGACTGGTCAGGTTCGACGCCATCGAGTTCACGTTGTCGGTCAGGTCCCGCCAGGTGCCCGAGACGCCCTTCACCTGGGCCTGACCGCCCAGGTTGCCCTCGGTGCCCACCTCACGCGCGACCCGGGTCACCTCGTCCGCGAACGACGACAACTGGTCGACCATGGTGTTGACGGTGTTCTTCAGCTCCAGGATCTCGCCCTGGGCGTCCACCGTGATCTTCTGCGACAGGTCACCCTTCGCCACGGCGGTGGAGACCTGGGAGATGTTGCGGACCTGGCTGGTCAGGTTGCCGGCGAGCTGGTTGACGTTCTCGGTGAGGTCCCGCCAGGTGCCGGAGACGCCCCGCACCTGGGCCTGACCGCCCAGCTTGCCCTCGATGCCCACCTCACGCGCGACCCGGGTCACCTCGTCCGCGAACGACGACAACTGGTCCACCATCGTGTTGACGGTGTCCTTCAGCTCCAGGATCTCGCCCTGCGCGGCGACCGTGATCTTCTGCGACAGGTCACCGCGCGCCACCGCTGTCGAGACCTGCGCGATGTTGCGGACCTGGGCGGTCAGGTTCGACGCCATCGAGTTGACGCTGTCGGTCAGGTCCTTCCACGTCCCGGCCACGTTCGGCACCTCGGCCTGACCGCCGAGCTTGCCCTCGGTGCCCACCTCACGGGCCACCCGGGTCACCTGCTCGGCGAAGAGCCGCAGCGTGTCGGTGAGGTAGTTGATGGTGTGCGCCAACTCGGCGACCTCACCCTTGGCGGACACGGTGATCTTCTGGGAGAGGTCGCCCTTCGCCACCGCAGTCGACACCTGGGAGATCGACCGGACCTGGTAGGTCAGGTTCGACGCCATGGTGTTCACCGAGTCGGTGAGGTCCTTCCAGGTGCCGGCGACACCCCGGACGTCCGCCTGACCACCCAGCTTGCCCTCGGTGCCCACCTCACGGGCCACCCGGGTCACCTCGTTGGAGAACGAGGACAGCTGGTCCACCATCGTGTTCACGGTGCGCCCGATGCGCAGGTACTCACCGCGCAGCGGTCGGCCGTCGATCTCCAAAGCCATGTGCTGCGACAGGTCGCCGTCCGCGACCGCCACGATGACCCGGGCGATCTCGGTGGTCGGTCGGCCCAGGTCGTCGATCAGCGAGTTGATCGCCCGCTGCCCCTCGGCCCAGGAGCCGTCCAGCCCCTCGTCGTCGAGCCGCTCGGTCAGCCGGCCGTCGCGACCGACGATCCGGCTGATCCGCCGCAGGTCCAGGTACTGCCGCTCCTGGAGCGAGACCACCTCGTTGAAGGCGTCCGCCACCTCACCGGCCGCGCCCGCCCGGCGGGGGAGCCGGACCTTCAGGTCGCCGCGACCGATCCGTCGCAGTGCCTCGGTCAACTCACCGAGGAGCGCCTCGTGGTCGGGCGCGGACGGATCCGCCACCGACTGCTTCGCCGTGGTCATCATTCCTCGCTCAACTCGGGGGCGCCGGTCCGTGCGGACACACCGACACCCCATATTGTGCCCGCGCGAGCCGTAGTGCCAGGGTGCGCGACCCGCCAGGTGGCCGGGATCGCCACCGGAACCGGCTCGATGACGGCCGATCGGGTACGGCCCGTCGCAGACCTCGCAGCCGTGACCAACCCGCCTGCCCGGCACATCCTGACGGAGTGTGCCGGGTAGAGCCCGTCCTGAGGGCGGTCGGGCCGAGGCGGAGGCCGGGGCGGCCGTCCGGCAGCGCACACGGTTGGTGCTCCGTACGCTCGGCGGAGGGCGCGCGAGGATGATCGGCTTGGCACCCGGCAGGGGGACGGTGGAGGATACGGGTGTGTCAGCCGAGGCGGGGACGGCGACGACCGGGGCCCGGGACGGGGCGGTCCGGCGTGTGCGGCTGCCCGCAGATCGCCGTACGCCCGCCGCCGCCCGCGCCGTGGTCCGCTCGGTGTTGACCGAGTCACACCTGGACGAGCTGGTCAACGAGGCGCTGCTGCTCACCACCGAGCTGACCACGAACGCCGTGGAGCACGCCCGCACCGAGTTGGACATCGAGGTAGTCGCCGACGAGGTCGGGCTGACCGTCACCGTCTCCGATTTCGCGCCCGGGTCGGGCGACGAGCTGACCGTCGGCACCCGCAACGACTCCACCGAGATCGACGAGGTCTCCGAGCGGGGCCGAGGCCTCCTGCTGGTCGACCACTTCGCCAGCCGCTGGGGCACGACCTACCTGCCCACCGGAAAGGGCGTCTGGTTCCGACTGGACCGCCCCGGCGCCGAGACCTCGGCCGAGGACATCACCGCTCGCGCGTCGGCGCCGAACGGCGACGGAGCAGGTACGACCGTGGACAGGTCCGCGCCGAGCGCCAGCGCGATGAGTGAGCTCATGCAGACCGCGCCCGACCTGTACGCGGACGACCCCCTGCCCGACTTCGCCACCAGCCTCCTCAGCCGGGTCGCCGAGATGGTGGGCGCGGCCGGCGGCACGATCCGCCTGGACCGGGGCGACGGGCAGGGCCGCCAGGTGTTGGCCCGCTTCGGTCGACCGCCCCGCCCCGGCAGTGAACTGCTCCGGGTGCCCCTGACGGTGCACCGCCCGTACGCCGGTGAGCTGGAGTTGGACGCCGCGCCGTCGGCGTACGCCCGGCCGTTGGCGGTGCTGACCGCCGAGCGTCTGTCGCTGCACCTGGAGAACGACCGGCTGCGCCGGGCCGACGTCCGCCGGCAGGTGTGGCTGACGTTCCTCGCCGAGGCGAGTGAGCTGCTCGCCCAGTCGTTGGACGTCGACCTGACCATGGCGCTGGTGCCGCAGTTGGTGGTGCCGCGACTCGGCCAGTGGTGCGCGGTGCACACCACCGACGAGTGGGGCCGGCTGCGGCTGGCGGCGGCCAGCCACGCCGACGAGTCGACGCTCCCGCAACTGCACGAGGTGTTGGCGGAGACCGGGCCGGACTCGATCCAGGCCCGCCTGCGCGAGGCCTCGCGTAGCGCGGCGCAGATCCCCCTGGGCGGGCCGATGGAGGGTTTCGCGGTCCCGCTGATCGCTCGTGGGCAGCGGCTCGGCACCCTGGCGGTGGGGCGGCACCAGCGGCACCGGCACGACCCGGACGAGGTGGCCGTGTTGGAGGACGTGGCCCGGCGTGCCGCGTTGGCCATCGAGAACGCCCGGATCCACGCCGAGCGCCGCCGCGTGGCGCAGACGCTCCAGCAGTCCCTGCTGCCGCCGGTGCTCCCCGTGGTGGACGGGATCGGGTTCGCCGCCGAGTACGTGCCGACCGGCGACGACGCCGAGGTGGGAGGCGACTTCTACGACGTGGTGCCGCTGCCCGACGGGCGTTGGCTGGTGGTGATCGGTGACGTCTCGGGCAAGGGTGTCCAGGCTGCCGCGGTGACCGGGTTGGTCCGGGATGTGATCCGGGTGCTGGTCGGCGACGGTAAACCGTTGCCGGAGGTGTTGGCGCGGCTCAACGAGACGCTTGTCGAGCGGGGCGGCGGGCGGTACTGCACGTTGGCGCTGGCGGCGGTCGGGCCCGGCGAGGGCGACCAACTCGACGTGTCACTGCACCTGGCCGGGCACGACCGGCCGGTCCTGCTGTCCGCGGCGGGCGGCGCGGGGTTCGTCGGCACCGGCGGCACCGCGCTCGGCCTGCTCGACACGATCACCTCACCGACGGCGCAGATCGCGCTCGCGCCCGGCGATTCGCTGATCTTCTACACCGACGGCGTCACCGAGCGGCGACGGGGCCGGGAGCTGTTCGGCACCGACCGCCTACGGGACGCGGCAGCGCCCCTGGCGGGATATTCGGCCGACGTGGTGGCCGCCCGGCTGCGCTCCGCCGCGATCAACTTCTCGGTCGAGCCGCCCCGGGACGACATCGCCGTCCTGGTGCTCCGCAACGACGCCACCTGACCGTCGCACGCGGCCCACGCGGCGCTCGGCCTGCAGTTGGCGATCGCTGCTGGACACGCACAGCTGGTGGATGGACTGACCGACCCGGGCGGGTCTCACAGACCGCCGGGGAGACGCCCGGGTGCGAGCCGGTGTTCCGGATCGAGGTGCTCCTTGGCCGCCCGCAGTTGGGGCAGGCCGGCCAGCTCGCCCCAGAGGTCGACGGCCCGCCGGACTTCCGTCGGAGCGGAGACCACGACGCAGCGGCCCTGCCGGGCCAGCAGCACACCGCGGACCGCGGCCAGGATGGACGCCACCCGGTCGGGGGCCAGTGCTCCGGGCAGTGCCGCGTGCACCACGCCCAACCCGGCGGACCCGCGCACCGGCACCGGCGTGCCGGCGGCGTCGCGCAACGCGTAGACGGCGGCGTGCAGGTCGCCGATCGGCACCTCCAGGCGCAGCGCCGTGTCGCCGGGGGCGAACGGGTAACGACGCCACCACGTCGGGGCGGAGTGGGCGATCGTGGCCTCCCCGTGCAGCAGGCCGACCAGGCGCTCGGCGCGTTCGGTGACGTCGGCGGGCCCGCCCTCCAACAGCACCACCAGACTGCCCGCCCTCGCCGGCACACCGGCCCGCCCGGACATCGACGGGTGGCGCTCGCGAGCGGTGGCTGCCGGGTGCCCCGGCGGGTAGGGCGTGCGCGGGCGAGGCGTGCCTCCGGGCAGGTCCAGCTCGATGGCCGCCGGCTCCAGTCGGGCGGCGAGGATCGTCCGGACCAGGTCGTGCACCTCCAACGGCGTCCACACCGGACGGGACACCCAGAGCCGGCTGGCCGGGACCTGCTGCACCCGCAGGGTCGCCGCGACCAGCACGCCGAGCGCGCCCTGGGAGCCGCAGAGCAGCCGGGCCAGGTCGAGCCCCGGCGCGCCACCCCCGGCGCTCACCAACTCACCGTCGGCGGCGAGGTAACGGACACCGAGCAGTTGGTCGCACGGGCTGCCGTGACGGTGGCTGAGTGGGCCCGCCTCGCCCGCGGCGAGCACACCGCCGAGGGTCGCACCGGGCGACGGGGCGTCCATCGCCAGTCGCTGGCCGGTGCGCTCCAACGTGGCCTGCACGGCCCGCAGTGGCGTGCCGGCGCCCACCTCGGCCACCAACGCGCCGACCGGCTCGTGACCGATGCCGGCCAGCCGGCCGGTGTCGAGCATGATGTCCACCTGCACCGGCGTGGCGCCCCAGTCGATCTTCGTGCCGGCGCCCCTGGGCACCACCGCCAGGTCGTGCGCGGCGGCCAGCCGCAGCACCTCGGCCGCGGCGTGCGGGCCGCCTGGCACCGCCACCCAACGCGCCGGCCGCCCCGCCACCTCGTCGGCCGGCCCACCCAGCCGGGAGAACGGTGGGCCACAGATGGCCGCCAATCGTCGGGTGATCTCCAGGGCTCCGGACCGGCCGAGGGAACTCGCTGCTGCCGCCATGGCGGTCATCGTACATGTGTTCTAAAGCCGTGGTGAGGACTATCGGGATGCCGCTGGTCCGGCGTGCAGCGGGTGCCGGCCGGTAACGTGGCCGCCGTGACCACCGAGACTGCCCCGCCCGCGGCGAAGCGGGTGCCCAGCGAGCGCACCCACCACGGCGACACCGTTATCGACGAGTACGCCTGGCTCGCCGCCAAGGACGATCCGGAGACAATCGGCTACCTGACCGCCGAGAACGCGTACACCGACGCGCGCACGGCCCACCTGACCGAACTACGCGCCGCGCTGTTCGAGGAGACCCGTCAGCGGACCCGGGAGACCGACCTGTCCGTGCCGACCCGCAAGGGCGGGCACTGGTACTACACCCGGACGGTCGAGGGACAGCAGTACGGGGTGCACTGCCGCCGCGCGGTCCGCGACGGTGAGATCGAGCCGCCGGTCAGCGCCGACGGGGCCCCGCTCGACGGTGAGGAGGTGCTGCTCGACGGCAACCTGCTGGCCGAGGGGCACGACTTCTTCTCGCTGGGCGCGTTCGACGTCAGCCCGGACGGTCGTTGGCTTGCCTACTCCACCGACTTCTCCGGCGACGAGCGGTTCACCCTGCGCGTGAAGGACCTGGCCACCGGCGAGTTGCTGCCGGACGAGGTCCCCGACACGTTCTACGGCACCGCCTGGTCGTCCGACGCTTCGGTGCTGTTCTACGTGACCGTGGACGACGCCTGGCGGCCGAACCGGGTGTGGCGGCACACCGTCGGCTCGGCCGCCGCCGACGACGTGGTGGTCCACCAGGAGGACGACGAGCGGTTCTGGGTAGGCGTGGAGCTGACCCGCTCGGAGAAGTTCGTCCTCATCGACATCCACAGCAAGGTGACCAGCGAGGTGCTGGTGATCCCCGCCGGCAACCCGGCCGGCGCGCCGGCCGTGATCGCCCCCCGGCGCCAGGGCATCGAGTACGCGGTGGAGCACCACGGCCACCGTTTCCTGATCCTGCACAACGACGGCGCGGAGGACTTCGCGCTGGCGTTCACCTCGGCGGACGCGCCGGGCGACTGGGTGCCGGTGATCGAGCACACCCCCGGCACCCGGCTGGAGGCCGTGGACGCCTTCGCCAACCACCTGGTGGTGTCGCTGCGCACCGACGGCCTCACCGGCCTGCGGGTGTTGCCGGTCGGCAGCGACGACTCGTACGACATCGACTTCCCGGAGCCGCTCTACAGCGTCGGGCTGGACGCCAACCCGGAGTACCGCACCGGGCAGGTCCGCCTGCGGTACTCCTCCCTGGTCACCCCCGACTCGGTGTACGACTACGACCTGGTCACCCGGCAGATGGTGTTGCGTAAGCAGAAGCCGGTGCTGCCCGGGCCGGACGGCCGGCCGTACGACCCCGCCGAGTACGAGCAGCACCGCGACTGGGCACTCGCCGACGACGGCACCCGCGTGCCGATCTCCCTGGTCTGCCGCGTCGGCACGCCCCGGGACGGCTCGGCGCCCTGCGAGGTGTACGGCTACGGCTCGTACGAGGCCAGCATGGACCCGTGGTTCTCGGTGGCCCGACTGTCCCTGCTGGACCGGGGCGTGGTCTTCGCCGTGGCGCACATCCGGGGCGGCGGCGAGCTGGGTCGACGCTGGTACGACCAGGGCAAGATGCTGGCCAAGAAGAACACCTTCACCGACTTCGTCGCCTGCGCCCAGCACCTGGTCAAGGCCGGCTGGACGGCCAGCGACCGGCTGGTGGCCCGGGGCGCCTCGGCCGGCGGCCTGCTGATGGGCGCGGTCGCCAACCTCGCGCCGGACGCGTTCACCGGGATCGTGGCACAGGTGCCGTTCGTGGACGCGCTCACGTCGATCCTCGACCCGTCGCTGCCGCTGACCGTCACCGAGTGGGAGGAGTGGGGCAACCCACTTGAGGACCCCGAGGTGTACGCGTACATGAAGTCCTACACGCCGTACGAGAACGTGGCCGCCGTGGACTATCCCGCGATCCTCGCGGTGACCAGCCTCAACGACACCCGGGTGCTCTACTCGGAGCCGGCGAAGTGGATCGCCCGGCTGCGGGCTGTCGCCTCGGGCGGTGACTACCTGCTCAAGACCGAGATGGGTGCCGGACACGGCGGTCCGAGCGGTCGCTACGACGCCTGGCGCGAGGAGGCGTTCATCAACGCCTGGATCCTGGACCGGATCGGCCGAGCCTGACGACGGGGACGGCGGCGATGACCGACGAGGACGGGCAGGGGTCGGCGCCCCGGCGTGCCTCCGCGTGGATGATCCTCGCCGTGGTCGCCGCCGCCCTGCTCGTCTGCTGCTGCTCCGCCGCCGTGGGCCTGCTGATCTCCTGGTCGGTCGGGCTCTTCCACAACGCGACCTGACCGGCCGACGGCTGACGCCGACGAGGCGTCAGCCGCGGCCGGCGCCGATCAGCGCTGCCGCCTCGCCGGTCCGCACCATCCGCTGCCAGCGCAGCCGGTTGCCGATCAGCGCGGTGACCACCGACTGCACCACCACCAGGTACATGAGCTGCCGGTAGAGCAGTTGCTGGAACGGCAGTGCCCACAGTGGCCCGTACCGCTCCCGGTCCAGTCGCAGGGCGTACGCGGCGGTGACCGCCTGGAGCAGCAGCAGCCCCGCCCAGGCCAGGGCGAGGGTCGACCAGGGCAGGAAGAGCAGTCCGTACACGGCGAACACGTCGACCGCCGGCGCGGTCAGCGGCAACACGATCTGGAACACCGTGAGGTACGGCAGCCCGCGTCGGCCCAGCTTGCCGCCGGCACCCGACTCACGCAACGCGTGCCGGTGCTTCCACATCGCCTGCATCGTGCCGTAGCACCAGCGGTAGCGCTGTCTCCAGAGCTGGCGCAACGACGACGGGGCTTCGGTCCAGGCGATGGCCGACTCCTCGTAGACAACCCGCCAGCCGGCGCGGAGCACCTTCATGGTCAGGTCGGTGTCCTCGGCCAGCGTGTCCGACGGCACCCCACCCACCCGCAGCAGCACCTCGCGGCGGAACGCGCCGATCGCGCCGGGGATGGTCGGCATGCACTCCAGCACGTCGTACATCCGTCGGTCGAGGTTGAAGCCGATCACGTACTCCAGGTGCTGCCACCGGCCGAGCAGCCGACGCCGGTTGGCCACCTTGGTGTTGCCACTGATCGCGCCCACCGACGGGTCGGCGAAGCCCTGGACCAGCCGGCGCACGGTGTCCGGCTGGAAGACGGTGTCCCCGTCCACCAGTACCAGCAGGTTCGCCCGGGCGGCCCGGATGCCGGTGTTCAGCGCCGCCGGCTTGCCGGCGTTGGCCTGCCGGATCACGCGTACCCCGCGCAGTCGCATCCGCTCGACGATGTCGGCGGTGCCGTCGTCCGACCCGTCGTCGACCACGATCACCTCCAGTGCCGGGTACGCGCTGGCCACCAGGGACCGGACCGTGGCGGCGATGTTCGCCGCCTCGTTGTACGCGGGCACGATCACCGAGACGGGTGCCAGCACCTCCGGCCGGTCCCGGCGGGGACGGCGGACCCGGCGCACGTGCCGCTGGGCGCAGAACACCTGCACCGCGAGACGGGCGACTCCGAGCACGAGCGCGGTGGCGAGCAGGACGTTCATCACGTCGGCCGACCAGCGGGCACCGGTCTGGGTCCAGCGCAGTGCGGTGCCGCTCAGCCGGGCGCCGACCCCGGCCGGGACCATCGACGGCGAGGCGTCGATGCCCGCGGATACGGTGGTGAAGCGGTAGCCCTGATCGCCCAGCGCGGGCAGCAGCCGGTCCAGCGCGGCGAGGGTCTGCGCCCGGTCACCGCCGCCGTCGTGCATCAGCACCACCGCTCCCCGCCCCCGCTTCGGGGTGGCCGCCCGCACGATCTGGTCGGCCCCGGGGCGCTGCCAGTCCCTGGTGTCCAGGTCGCTGAGGACCGCGACGTGCCCGGCGCTGGCGGCAGCGCGCAACGCGGCGTACTCGGACCCGGTCAGCGCCGTCGGCACCGAGGAGAACGGTGGCCGCAGCAGGGTCACCTCCCGGCCGGTGGCCGAGGCGACCGCCTTGCGGGTCAGCGACAGTTCGAGATCACGCCGCCACGGCGACACGTCGGCGAGGTTGGCGTGGGTGAACGTGTGCGAGCCGATCTCGTGCCCCTCGTCGAGGATCCGCCGGACCAGGTCAGGGTGCTCGTTGACCCGGGCACCCACCACGAAGAAGGTGGCGTGCGCGCCGTGCCGGCGCAGCACGTCGAGGACCTGCGGCGTCCAACGCGGGTCCGGCCCGTCGTCGAAGGTCAGCGCGATGGTGCGGTCCGGCAGCGCCCGGCTGACCGGTTCGGCGCGATCCAGCCGCAGCACCGGGCTGCCCGAAGCGACGGCGGCCGGGACGTCCGGCGCGGGCCCTGCGGTGGCGTTTCCCGAGCCACCGGCCAGGCCACTCACCAGTCCGTTGACCGTGAGCGCCGCGAGCAGCAGGAGCAGCCCGAGCAGGAGCAGCAGCCAGTGCGCCCGAGGGTCACGCCGGGCCACGTGTCTCGCCATCGTCACTGCGGCTTACCGGGCGACTTGCTCGGCTTGGCGGTGTTGCGGTGCTCGTCGCCACGGCCCGGTGGATCGGTGGCGGCCGGCGCCCCGGTGGCGGTGGCGGTCGTACCAGCCGGGCTGGGGGCCTGGTTTCCGGTGGTCGGCGTGGCGCGCGGCAGCGGTGCCGACGTGCGGGTCACCGACGGCGATGGCGACGGGGCGACCCGGGGCTGGATGATCCCGTCCACGCCGGCCTCCACCGGGCGCGTTCCCCGGGAGTCGTCCGTCCAGCCGGGCAGCGGCACCGAGGTGTCCAGGAAGAGCCCTGCGGCGATCAGGGCGAGGCTGGTGAGCAGGCCGAGGCCCATGGCGGTGCCCGCGATGACGGTCAGCCGGCGGCGACGCCCGGTGCCGTCGACGAACACCGGTGGGGCGGAGCCCGGTGGGTTGTGCATCTGGCGAACTCCCACGGTTACCGTGCCGGGACCGTCCGGTCCGACACCGGAGACCCGACCGTCCGGGCCTCTGGTGCACACAGCGGCACCGCCACCAGCGGTGTTACATCGGCTCAGGTCATGCGCAGCTCGTCCAGGGCCGTGCTGGCACGCAGGAAGAGCAGGCCGACACCGACCGTCACCAGCACCGCGACCAACGCGCCGGCACCGAGCCAGGCCAACTGCTCCAGTGGTACGGCAACGGCTCGCTCGATCGCCGGGGTGTACACGATCCGGGTGTACTGCTCCCGGGTGGCCGGGTCGTCACAGAGCGCCGCCGTGGCCTCGCAGATCTCCGTCGACGAGACGCCCGTCGACACCTCCCCGACGAGCCCACGGCCGAGCAACGTGCCGACGGTGAGCGCGAGCAGGATCGCCGGCACCGCCGGGGCCAGCGCCTGCCAGACCACCGAACGGCTCAGCGTCGCTCGGGGCACCCCGGTGGCGACCAACGCCGCGTAGGCGCGTCGGCGGGCGACGATCCCCTCGACCAGCGCGACGATCAGGCCACCCGTCGCGATCAGGATGGCCACCGCGACCGCGGCATCGACCAGATCCATCGTGGACAGATAGAACGAGTCGGGGTCGCCGCCCGCCCCGACGAGCCCGTTCTGCTCCTGGTCGAGCTGGTCCTTGGTGGCGAAGTAGGCGCGCTGGGCGGCGGCACCGCCACCGAAGATCAGGGCGGCGAGCAGCGCCGCGAACGTGCGGCTGCCCGCCCACGGGTCGGCCATCAACCGGCCCGCCGCGAGCAGCGCCGCGGGCCGGCGGGCGTGCCGGCGCAACATCCGCCCGCAGTTGTACGAGATCCAGCCGGTGCCGATCACCACCCCGATCATCGCCGCGAGCGCACCCAGCGCGAACAGCAGGGGCATCAGCCAGGCCAGCTCTCCGCTGTAGTCGATCCGGTACGCCACCGGGCGGATCACCGCGAACGAGACCACGCCGAACCCGATCAGGAGCCCGGCCCACGGGCCTGGACCACGCTCACGGGTGGTCTTGCGGCTCACCCCGAGCGGGCTGGTGGTGACCGTACGCAGCATCAGGGCGGCGGCCAACGCGGCGACGACCGGCAGACCGAGCACCACGGCGGTCAGCGCCCCGGTCGACGGCAACACATCGGTCGGCAGGGCCAGTTGACCTCGCGCGTCCGGCCGGTGCAGCAACTCGCGGCCGAGCAGGTAGACACCCAGCCCGGCGAGCGTGCCGAGCAGGGCAGCCATGCCGGTCTCCAGCACGGCCAGCCGGGTGACCTGGCCGGGGGTGGCACCAGCGAGCCGGATCGCGGCCAACCGGCGGTCCCGCGCCGGTGCGCCGAGGCGGGCACACTGACCGGCCAACGCCAGCACCGGAACCATCAGCATGAGCAGCGCGAACGCGGTCCCGCCGCGCAGTCCCGGTTCCCCGAGCAGCGCGTTGTGGTACTGCTCGGACAACCTGTTCGGGTTCTCGTCCGTCGCCGCGGACGTGGGGATGGCCAGCACGGTCAGCGCCGCGAGCCCGGCCAGGGTCGCCAGCAGGGCGCTGAGGGCGGTGAGCACCACCCGGGCGATGTCGGTGCGACTTCCGGCGAGCGCGAGGCGGACCAGCGTCGCCGGTCTCACCGGGCGCCGCCGACCATCGGCACGTCGAGCCCCAGCCCGGTGTGGTCCACCAGGCCGTCACGCAGCACGACCTCCCGATCGGCGTACGCGGCGATCCGCGGCTCGTGCGTGACCAGCACGACGGCGGTGCGCTGCTCACGGGCGAGCCGGACCAGTCGGGTGAGGACCTGCTCGCCGGTGAGTGTGTCCAGTGCGCCGGTCGGCTCGTCGGCGAAGAGCATCCGAGGCTCGGTCACCAGGGCCCGCGCCGTGGCGCAGCGTTGCTGCTGACCGCCGGACATCTCACCCGGCCGCACGTCTGCCAGCTCCGCCACCCCGAACCGTTCCAGCCAGGTGAGCGCCGCCGTCCGTGCCTCTCGCCGCCCCGTGCCGGCGAGGAGCAGGGGCAGGGCGACGTTCTCCGCTGCGGTCAACTCGGCCACCAGTTGGCCGAACTGGAACAACACCCCGAACTCGGTACGCCGCAACCGGGACCGGGCCGCCTCCGGCCAGGTGTCGATGCGCTGCCCACGCCAGGTGACCTCGCCCGCGTCCGGGCGGAGGATCCCGGCCAGGCAGTGCAGCAGCGTCGACTTGCCGCAGCCGCTCGGGCCGGTGACGGCGACGATCTCACCCTCGGCCACGTCGAGCGTCACGCCGCGCAGCGCGGGTGTCGGGCCGTACGCCCGAACCACGCCGCGAGCCTGGAGTTGCGTCACGGGTGCACCTCCCGGTGCCAGTCGGCGACCCGGCCCAGGGTGGCGTGCAGCCACCGTAGGTCCGCGTCGAGATGGGAGATCGCGAAGTCCGCCGCGACCACGTCGCTGAGGGTGGCGGTCGGGTCGGCCTTGACGGTGGTCAGCTCACGCAGCCGCGCCGTGTGCGCGGCGCGCTGGGCGATCAGGTAGGACCGGGCCCGGTCTACGTCGGCGACCAGGAGCGCCACCACGACCTTGGCGAAGAGCGTGCTGGCCACGTACGGCATGGGTGGTTCCACGGTGGTCAGCCACTGGTCCAGCGTGGCCCGCCCCTGGCCGGTCAGCGCATAGGCCGTGCGATCCGGCCCGCCCGCGCGGTCCTGCCCGGCGGCGGCCACCAGACCGTCGCGTTCGAGGCGGCCGAGCGTGGCGTAGACCTGCCCGAAGGCCAACGGCCGCGCCCTCGGCAGCCGCTCGTCATGCGCACGCTTCAGCTCATAACCGTGTCGGCTGCCGGCAGCCAACAACCCGAGCAGAACATGCGGCGTAGACACGCCCCCCACTATTCACCAAGCGAATACCCAAACTCAACAACCACCCCACCCACCCACTCACTCGGCCCACCCGGGCCGCTCGGCCCACCCACCGGGTTGATCAAGAGGTTTGCGTCATGAACGGGCCGAAATCTGACGCAAACCTCTTGATCACCGGGGCGGGGTGGGGGCGGGTGGGGGTG